>QZKC01000101.1 GCA_003599425.1 Nitrospiraceae bacterium
ATTCCCGCAAGCGAAGCGCGTCGGGAATCCTTCCGCTGAAAGATTCCGGACAAGCCGGAATGACGATTATGAGGCTTTATTAGCGTATGTCTTAGTAATATTATTTTTTGATTTTGAAAGGAGACGAACATGTCTTTTCCAATCCACAGGCCGCGAAGGCTCAGGCTGAACAGGATAATCAGGAACATGGTGAGGGAAACTCTCATCACCCCCAATGATTTCATATATCCGCTTTTTGTCATATCCGGCAAGGGAGTGAGGAAAAAAATATCTTCCATGCCGGGGTGTTTTCAGGTCTCTGTTGATGAATGCGTTAAGGAGGCGCAGAATGCCCACAAGTTCGGCATTCCAGCGATCATTCTTTTCGGGATCCCCGAGCGCAAGGATGAGAAAGGGACCGAGGCATACAATCCCAAAGGTATTGTACAAACAGCGATCAGGGCGATCAAGGATAAAGTCCCTGATCTTGTAGTGATCACCGATGTCTGCATGTGCGAGTACATGAGCCATGGCCACTGCGGCATCGTGAAAAAGGGTAAGATACTGAATGATCCCACGCTTGAACTCCTCGCAAAAGAGGCGCTCTCTCATGCAAAGGCCGGCGCGGACATGGTCGCCCCGTCAGATATGATGGACGGGCGCATCATGGCTATAAGGAACATTCTCGACACAAACGGATTTGAAGACATACCTGTTATGAGTTATGCTGCAAAATATGCGTCTGCTTTTTATTCGCCTTTCAGAGAGGCGGCTGAATCAACGCCCTCTTTCGGAGACAGGCGGTCCTACCAGATGGACCCTGCAAACAGGAGAGAGTCCCTCAAGGAAGTGGCCCTCGATATAGAAGAAGGCGCTGACATTGTCATGGTAAAACCGGCACTGTCTTATATGGACATTATCTCAGATGTAAAAGATACCTTCGATGTGCCGGTTGCAGCGTATAATGTCAGCGGTGAGTATTCTATGGTCAAGGCTGCAGCAAAGATGGGCTGGATAGACGAAATGAAGGTCGTGCTGGAGATCCTTACATCCATGAAACGAGCAGGTGCGGATATGATCCTTACCTATCACGCGGTTGATGCTGCGAGGGAACTCGGAAAGTGACGAGTAACGTGTTACGAGTTGTGAGTTCACGGAAAAACAATATATGGAAATTACTGTAACTTCCGGTAAAAAGATAACAGCCTTTCCGAACGCTTCCCTCCTCGAATCCCTCAAAAAGGCCGGGATTTACCTCACCTCGTCCTGCGGCGGAAAAGGCACCTGCGGCAAGTGCAAGGTGATAGTCAGATCAGGGCAAGCTGTTTCAAAATCAAAGATGAAGCTCTCCAAGGAAGAGATTGACAGAGGATATGTCCTTGCGTGCAAAACCTATCCTTCCGGAGATCTGCTCATCGACATACCGAAAGAGTCGATGCTGATTGTTGAAGGCAAGGTTGTTACAGGCAAATCAAAGGACCTGCTGGCGCTTCTTAACTCAACCGGAGCAGGGCTTGACCCTCTTACCAGCAGGATCGTTATTGAGCTTCCCCCGCCGACACTCGATGATAACATCAGCGACCTTGAACGTCTTAGACGTGAACTCTTATCGCAAGGCATGGCATGTCTGCGAGTGCCTTTCAGGTTCCTGCCTGATCTCGCAAAGACAATAAGGGAAGAAAAGTGGACGATAACCCTCAGCACCATTCACACCGAAGACTGTGAAGAGATAATCCGCATTTCTTCAGGCGACAAAAAGCTGCCTCAGTATGGTGCGGCCATTGATATCGGGACCACGACTATCGTGGTATTTCTTGTGGACCTTGTAACAGGAAAGCTGATTGATGTTGCCTCCACGTACAATTCTCAGATCCGCTACGGAGATGATGTAATTACCAGGATAGTCCACGCTACTGAACATAATAAGTTAAAGGAATTGAATGATGCCGTCATCTCTGACATCAATACATTACTCTCCGTGATCATTAAAAACCATCATATAGATATTGAGTCTATAGACTGCCTTGTCTTTGCGGGCAATACGACGATGACCCATCTCTTCCTCGGGCTTGACCCTGCCGCGATCCGGGAGGAACCGTATATTCCCACGGCGAACACATTCCCTCTTTCATTTGCAGGTGAGCTGGGGATCGGGGTGAATCCAAATATACCGATTTATGCCTTTCCGTGTGTTGCAAGTTACGTAGGAGGGGACATTGTATCAGGGATCCTCGCGGCTCAGCTCCACAAAAAACAGGAATTGAGCATCTTCATAGACATAGGGACAAACGGCGAAATAGTCATCGGCAATTCCGAATGGCTCGTCTCGGCAGCATGCTCTGCGGGGCCCTGCTTTGAAGGCAGCGGGATGAAGTGCGGAATGCGTGCTACCGAGGGGGCGATAGAAGGGGTAACGATCAATCGTGATACGCTTGAGGTTGATATTAAGGTCATCGGAGAAGGAGTAAGGCCGGTCGGCATATGCGGATCAGGAATGATCGACGTGATCGCCGAGATGTTCTTTGCAGGAATAATCGACCAGAAAGGTAAGCTGCAAGAAGTAGTTTCAGGCAGGGTGAGGAAGGGCGAAGACGGCCTGGAGTTTGTAGTTTATTCCGGAGAAGGCAGGGACCTGGTGCTTACCGAACCTGATATTGAGAATATTGTCAGGGCAAAGGCGGCGATATACGCAGGTTTTTCTACTCTCCTCAAGGAAGTGGGCTTTACATTCAATGATATAGAGAAGATATATATAGCCGGAGGTTTCGGAAAGTTCCTTGATATTGAAAAGGCAATCATGATAGGCATGCTTCCGGAACTGCCGAAGGATCGGTTTACATACATGGGCAATACTTCCGTTACCGGAGCATATCTCTGCTTACTTTCCAGGGACCTGCGGACAGAAGCTGAAGAGATAGCAAAGAAGATGACCTATCTTGAACTGTCTGTTTCCCGCTCATTCATGGATGAATATATGTCCGGGCTCTTCATCCCGCATACGAACATTGACGCATTTCCTGGCGTGAAGAAGTTAATGGAGAGGTAACTACCCCTTGCCCTTCGGCCTCTTGTTCGCTTCAAGTACTCTCTTCCTGAGCCTGGTGGACTGGGGGGTAACTTCAACGAGCTCATCTTCCTTGATGAACTCTATTGCCTGCTCGAGGTTCAGTAGCCTGGGCGGGATCAGCAGGAGTGCTTCATCCGAGCCTGAGGCGCGCATGTTGGTAAGTTTTTTCTCTTTTGTGACATTGACATCAAGGTCGCTTTCCCTTGAGTTTTCCCCTATGATCATTCCCTCGTAAACAGGCGTCCCTTCCTTAATGAAGAGGGTGCCACGCGGTTGCAGGTGAAAGAGCGCATAGGTATTTGACTTTCCGCCTCTGTCAGAGACAAGCGCCCCTGTCTGACGCTTGGAGATATGTCCGTGCCACGGCTCATATCCGTCAAAGAGGTGATTGAGAAGTCCTGTCCCGCGGGTATCGGTAAGGAACTGCGATCTGAAACCGATCAGGCCCCTTGACGGTATCCTGAACTCAAGCCGCACCCTGCCGTTGCCATTATTCTGCATCTTCTGCATCCTGCCTTTTCTCATCCCGACCTGCTGGGTAACGACGCCGACAAAATCATCCGGTACATCTATTACAAGCAGTTCCATCGGTTCATGCAGGACGTCATTGATCTTTTTTGTTATGGTGACTGGCATTGAAACAGAAAGCTCATACCCCTCGCGTCTCATCATCTCGATAAGGATCGCAAGCTGCAATTCACCGCGCCCCATGACATTGAACGAATCTGACGCGCCTTCAAAGTCCACCCTGATGGACACATTGTAGAGGAGTTCTTTTTCGAGCCGCTCCCGCAGGTTTCTTGATGTGACGTATTTCCCTTCCTTGCCTGCGAAAGGCGAGTTGTTAATGGAAAACACAATGGAAATTGTCGGTTCATCGACCTTGATCCTTGGCAGAGGTTTTGGGTCCTCCACATTGGTTATTGTATCGCCGATGTTTATCCCTTCAATACCGGCAAGGGCCACGATATCGCCGGCAGATGCTTCCTTTACGTCGATCCTTTCAAGCCCCTGAAAGGTAAAAATGGTGGTGATCTTCCTCTTTAAGGCCTCCCCGCTGCTGTTTATCATGGCAACAATATCGCCAACCCGCACTGTTCCGGAAAATATCCTCCCGATGGCGAGCCTGCCGACATAATCGTTATAGTCGATGTTCGTGACAAGGTACTGAAGAACGCCGCTGCTGTCGCACTCTGGTGCAGGGACTGTTTTCAGGATAATGTCAAACAATGGCATAAGGTCCCCAGAGTCGTCGTTCATATCAAGCCTGGCGATCCCCACTTTTGCATTGGTATAAACGATCGGGAATTCAAGCTGCTCCTCGGTCGCGTCAAGGTCGATGAAGAGATCATACACTTCATTGAGTACTTCCTGGATCCGTGCATCAGGCCTGTCGATCTTGTTTATCACAAGGATCGGCGGCAGATTGAGCTCAAGCGCCTTTCTCAGTACGAACCTGGTCTGCGGCAGCGGCCCTTCCGAGGAATCAACAAGCAGGAGCACCCCGTCAACCATTTTCATGATCCTCTCGACTTCCCCGCCGAAATCAGCATGGCCGGGTGTATCCAGGATGTTTATCTTTATCCCGTTATACTCCACGGCGGTGTTCTTTGCCATGATGGTGATGCCTTTTTCGCGTTCAAGGTCATTGCTGTCCATGACCCTTTCCTGCACCTTTTCATTGGCACGGTATATCCCGGCCTGCTTCAGCATGCAGTCCACGAGGGTTGTCTTCCCATGATCAACGTGGGCAATTATCGCGATGTTTCTTATGTCTGAACGTTTCATGTATCGAAAATCTCCTTTAACCAGAACACTAATAATAAACTATTCATGCATGATTATGCCATTATGCGTGAGCAGTGGCTGTACACAGCTATACAACAATGGCTAATAACAATATATTTTAGACCTTGTCATCCTGAATAATTCTGTTATACTTTTTGAAAGAAATACATCTTTCTCGCAAGCAAATTGAATTGGCAGGTTCACACTTGTGAGGGAGGGAAGCGTGACAAGAAGACACTCAAAAAAGACCGGGGGGACAGCGTTCATAAAGCATTTTGTCCTTAGCGTCAGGCAGGCGGGAAGCTACGATGCTTTGGGGGACGGCATCAGTATTCAGGACACAGATTTCAGGATTCTCTACCAGAACAAAGCACAGAAATCATTGTTCGGAGATCACCACGGCGAATATTGCTACACAGTATTTGCCAGGCGGGACCGAGTGTGTGAAAAATGTCCGATGGCAACGGTTTTCAGCAGAAAGGCTGAGACGGCAACCGGGGAATTAAGCCATCAGGGAAGGAAAGAGACATCATTTTTTTCAATAACCGCCTCTGCTGTAAAAGACAAAGCCGGAAGGATACGGGGTGGGATTTATGCAGTAAGAGACATTACCGAACACAGGCGTGAGGATGAACAGATAAGGGAAAGCGAAGAGAAATACAGCGCCATTTTTAAAAACGCAACAGAGGCGCTCTACCTGATCGATGCGGTGACGATGAAAATAACCGACTGCAATCAGAAAGCTTCCGAGCTAAGCGGTTATACCGTGAGGGCGCTTAAAGGGATGAACTTCAGGGACCTTTATCCTGAGGAAGAGCAGGACATAGTGTCGAAGATATTCGAAAAGGCCTCTGAAACAGGTTATCTTCCCGGCATCTGCGGGATAAACCAGTTCCGCAGCAACAAGGTGCATATTCCAGTTGAGCTCAACCTGATAACCCTGCGCAGCCGAGCAAAAAATTATATCATATGCTCTGCACGTGACACCTCAAGGCAGCGGGAGGCCGAGGAAAGGCTTCGGCTTGAGCACGAAAGACTGATCAATATCTTTGATTCCATGGAGGACGGCTTATATATAGTCAATCAGAAGTACGAGATTGAATATATAAATCCTGCGTTCAGACGGGAATTCGGCGCGGTGAAGGGGCGAAAGTGTTATGAATATTTCAACAATAGGAAAAACGCCTGCCGATGGTGCAGCATCAAGAAAATATCTGCCGGGAAGAGTGAGCGGGGTGAGTGGTTCTCACCCAAAAACCTGAAGACATATGACCTCATAGATACTCCAGTGGAAAAGCCTGACGGAAGCATTTCAAAACTGACCGTGCTTCGGGACATTACAGAGAGGAAAAAGGTTGAAGAAACCCTTCGTGAAAACGAGAAGCGTTTCCGCAATATATTCAGATTTTCACCTCTTGGCATAGCAATTATCGATGCAGAAGGGAATCTTGCTGAAGCCAACCCCGCGTTCCGGGACATGCTTGGATATGCAGAGGATGATCTGTTTACAGGATTCATGTATATTACGCATCCTGATGACGTAAAAGAAAATTTGAAACTATTTCATGAGCTGGTGGAAGGGAAGCTGGACCACTATCAGATAGAAAAGCGCTGTTACCGCAAAGACGGCTCTCTGCTGTGGGGCAAGATATATGCGGCCGCGATAAAGGACCAGCAAGGGAAATTCAAAAATGCGCTCACTATTATTGAGGATATAACGGAACGCAGGATGATGGAAGAAAAAATACGTTCTGCAATAGTTGCTGACGATTTGACGGGACTTTTTAACCGGCGGGGATTCTTTCCCCTTGCAGAACAGCAGATCAAGGTTGCGCTGAGGAAGAAAAAATGGCTGTCTCTCCTGTATATCGACCTTGACGGGCTGAAAATCATCAATGATGAACACGGCCACATGGAGGGCGACCAGGCCCTGATTGATACAGCAAATATTTTGAAGAGGACCTTCCGTGAGTCCGATATTATCGCTCGCATCGGAGGGGATGAGTTTGCTGTTCTCATTACTGACCTTCCTGGACCCGGAGTTGATAATCTCCTCACAAGGCACTGTTATGAGAATGCTGATATTTACAATCAGAAGGGAGGGCGCCCCTACAAGCTGGTCTTCAGTATGGGAGTTGCGCATTATGACCCTGAGCATCCCTGCTCCCTGGAAGAGCTTTTAAACAAGGCTGACGCCCTGATGTATGCTGATAAAAAAGAACGAAAGGATGATAAGGATACTTCCTTGGCAGAGACCGGAAAACCTGAAAGAAGGTTACATGTCCGTTACAGAACTGTTAAAGAATGCTGGGCGGCATTTGATGACTCTGACGTTGTGAAGATAAAAGACATAAGCTCCGGAGGGATATGCCTGAAAATCCCTCACCGGACAACTGCTGATAGTGTTCATACAATCAAGGTGTTCCCCTCTGTCAACGGCGAAGTAACTTCAAAAGCCTCTGTCATCTGGTCATCACAGGGAACCCCCAGGCAATATGAGGCCGGGATGCAATTCTCCGAAATTGACGAGAATTTTAAAAAATCCCTGAAAAAATTTATTCTCAAATACACTGAGAAGTAATTTTCATAGGCCACCTTAACTTTATCCTGAGTCTGTCTTTGCTATTGCTATTTGAGCAAGACTATGTGAAAATTAATTAAATTCTTCGTCAGTTAGGGGAACGCGTTGTCAGATAAAGATAAAAAAGATAACCTCATCGATGAACTGAAAAAGAAGACCCAGGATCTGAAACAGGACATCTATGTTCATGAAAAGCTTCATGAAAAACTCCTTAACGTGAACAGAGAGTGGGAACAGACCTTTGACGCCATCCCTGATATGATAGCTGTTATTGACCGGCAGTTCAGGATCATCAGGGCAAATAAACGTTTGTGCGAGAATGTGGGGATCAAGCGTGAAGAGGTGATAGGAGAACTTTGTTACAGGGTGCTGCACGGCGCTGATAGCCCGCCAGGATATTGTCCTCATCACAAAGCGCTTGCTGAACGTAAAGAGCAGTTTGCTGAGGTTTTTGAAAAAAAACTGAACGGATATTTTGTGTTAAGCTCAACGCCGATTAATGATGACAGTGGGGAATGCGTCGGTACAGTTGAAATAGGCCGGGATATCACAGGACTGAAATCGGCTGAGGAGGATATCAGAAGAAAAGAGGCGCTGACCAAGGCGATCTCAGACTCTTCAATGGATGCCATTATCGTAATAGACGGAAAGGGCATTATCACGTATTTCAACCATGCTGCGGAGAGGATTTTCCAATACAGCGCTGAAGAAGCGATAGGCAAAGCGCTCCATGATTTCCTTGTCTCCAGTAAGGCAAGGGTTGAATATTACAAGAGGCTCCCGAACTTTGAGAACACCGGACAATGCGTTGTTGTCGGTAAAACCCTCGATGTGTTCGGGACCAGAAAAGACGGGACGAGGTTTCCAGTGGAAATTTCAATTTCTTCTTTTCAATTAAACGGAGTATGGCATTCTGCCGGGACGATACGCGACATCACGGAACGGAAAAAGATGGAAAAGAAGCTCCTGACGGCTTCGATAACGGACGAACTCACGGGACTCCTCAACCGCCGCGGTTTTTTCACCTTTGCGGAAAAACAGTTTGAGCTTGCCAAACGCAACATGAGAAATTTTTCGGTCCTTTTCCTGGACCTGAACAACCTGAAAGAGATCAATGATACGTTCGGGCACACGACAGGAGACCAGGCGCTTATGGACACAGCAGCCATACTCAGGCAGACCTTCAGGGCATCTGATGTGATAGCGCGTATGGGAGGAGATGAATTCGTAGTAATCCTTATAGAACCGCGGAAGGTTGACATAGAAAAAATCGTGTCTGTCCACATAAAGGAAAATCTTGCGATGCATAATGAAAAGACCAGGGCAGGATATGCCCTGTCGATCAGCATGGGATTTGCACATTTTGACCCGGAACATCCTTCCACAACAGATCAGCTGTTGGCCCAGGCCGACGCGGCCATGTATGCAGACAAACAGCGCCAGAAACTTGAAAGGGAGTAGGAATTCAGGGAAAGTGTCGGGACACAAAGAGATGTCTGGCTCAGAATTTCTCTAATCGACATAAGGCATTTTACATTTTTGTCTCTGCGCAATTAGCATCTTTTTCCTTTTCTGAACTCTTAACTCCAAACTCCCAACTCGTTTTTTAGCAGTGTCGTTATAGAAATCTTCGCCAGCCTTCCCTTTGTGCCTATGTGCCTTTGTCACTCTGTGCCTTCCATTCTCTGTATTATTCAAGTTTTATATTCTTTTAACCGACTATATAGTACGAGGAACGGATGGCGATTCTATGAAAAGAAGAAGACTGGGTGAAATATTACTTGAAGAGGGGATGGTCACAGAATCACAGCTCGAGACAGCTCTTATCATCCAGAGGGGAAAGAACAAGAAACTCGGCAAGGTTCTCATTGAACTGGGATTTATTACTAACTTGCAGGTTGCTGAGACCCTCACAAAGCAGCTCTCATTGCGTATGGTTGATTGCAAGGATTATTCTCCTGCGAAAGATGTCCTGGCGCTTGTACCGAAAGAAGTCGCTGAGAGCAAGATCGTACTGCCGCTGGAGCTGAAGGGGAAAAACCTGATGCTCGCGATGGCAAACCCGCTTGACTGGGAGACCATTGAAGATATCTCATTTGAAACCGGGCTGAAGCTGACGGTAGCAATTTCGTCTGAAAACAATATCCTGAACGCCATTGAGAATTTTTACGGGGCCTCAAAAGAGTCCTGGGATTTTCTCAAGGAGATCCCGACTTATGATGAAGTTGAATTCATCAAAGAGGATGAGGCTTCAGACACTACAAAAGGGGTCAGTTATCAGGCAGTATATCAGGACAGTGAAGCCCCTCCCATCGTCAAGCTTGTGACCATGATCATCGCTGACGCGGTAAACTTCGGCTCAAGTGATGTCCACATCGAGCCCCGTGAAAAGTATGTCCAGGTACGGTACAGGATAGACGGCAACCTCAAAAACATCCATCAGTACTCGCCGAATATCCATGATTCAGTTGTTTCAAGGATAAAGATTATCTCCAATCTCGATATTACAAACAGGAGATTTCCCCAGGATGGAAGGAGCGCGTTGAGGCTGAAGGACAAGGCTATTGACCTCAGGATATCTACATTGCCTTCAGTATATGGAGAGACAATCGTGATACGACTCCTTGACCCGGTGACCGGGCTGATCCCGCTCAGCCAACTTGGAATATCTGACAGTATTCTTATGCCTCTGATTGATATCTTCAGCCAGCCGCAGGGGATGCTCCTCGTTACCGGGCCGACCGGAAGCGGGAAGACAACCACACTCTATTCGATCCTGCAGCAGCTTCGTACAGAAATTAAAAATATCATTACCCTTGAAGACCCTGTCGAATACAAACTTGCTGACATCACACAGGTCCATATGAACGAGGCGATAGGTTTTACCTTTGCCAATGCGCTCCGCTCTGTTTTGAGACAGGACCCTGATATCGTCATGGTCGGAGAAATCAGGGATGCTGAGACAGCGGAAATAGCGTCAAGAGCTGCATTGACCGGCCATATGGTGTTAAGCACTTTGCATACGAATGATACCGTTTCATCGATAATCAGGTTGATAGATGTCGGATTAAAGCCCTTTCTCGTTACTGCGGCTGTCTCTGGAGTGATAGCTCAAAGGCTCATCAGGAGGATCTGCAAACATTGCAAGGTCGAGACAGCGCCGCCGGAAGACATTGAGAGATTCAATGTGGTTCCACTGGGAAAATACTATAAAGGACAAGGGTGTGACAAGTGTAACTATACAGGTTTTAAAGGCAGGATCGGGATATATGAATTATTGCGTATGGACATAAAAATGAAAAGGTTGATCTCAAAAAATGCAACGATAGATGAACTATGGGAGAGCGCCAGGGAATCCGGCACAAAATCACTGTTTGATGAAGCATGGACAAAAGTCGCAGAAGGTATTACGTCTGTCGAAGAAGTGATAGCCAAGATCCCGTATCCGCATTTCCTTTACATAAAGGATGAAGACAAGACAGACCTGCCGGAAAGTAAAAGTGTTCTTGCAAAGAATTCGTGAACATCCGGAGCGGGCCTGTAGCATGCGGGGCTTCTTGAAAAATTATTTTTATTAGATTATAGTAATCAGCCCGCGGAGTTACCGCTTTGCAGTCCTCGAAGCAACAAATTTAAAGAGGATACAGACTGTGAGATGATGTGCGCATGATCAATGCTGAAGTAAATTTGTGTGGTTTTTTGGGAATACTGAAATGAAGGAAAGGAGGAATACATAATGTCAGGAAAGGCAAAATCAAAGACAGATGTTTCCGCCAGGGCGGATGCCAAAAATTCAGCCCGTCTTTGCAGGAACTGCGGGAACAAGGTGGAAGTAGTAATGTCAGTCTCCCCGACAGGGAAGAAGAGCATGAAACGTCTCTGCTGCGAAAACTAATCAGGGGTTTCCTGCGGCTGTAAAAACTGCTGCCGCAGGAGACTTTGCCATCAGCACACACCTTATTCCTCGACTTTACCGGGTCAACAATCGTATGAATCAGCAGAAAACAGGGCATAAATCGGCGGCCTTTTTGAAGAGGTTTTCACAGGAAAAACAGGTATTGACAAAAAAAATAAACTATTATAGTATTGACTTAACAGTTCTTCTTTTTTTACTAATCCCGTTTGAATTGAAAGGTTAACACCTTCCAAACGTTACTATTTCAATAGTATGTAAATCCCACAAAAAGGAAGTAATAATTTCATGGCAAATAAAAATAAGGACCAAGGAGAGAGTATGAATATTACGGACCTCAAAGACAGGACCATAGATGAGTTGACGAAGATGGCGAAGGGTCTCAGCGTTGAAGGAGCTCGGGGGCTCAGGAAGCAGGATCTGATTTTTGCAATCCTGCAGGCACAGACTGAAAAGACCGGATTGATATTTGGAGAAGGAGTTCTCGAAATATTGCCGGATGGTTTTGGTTTTCTCCGCTCTCCCAATTACAGTTATTTGCCAGGTCCTGACGACATATATGTCTCTCCTTCACAGATAAGGCGGTTTAATCTTCGTACAGGAGATCTGGTAACGGGGCAGATACGGCCCCCCAAGGAAAGCGAGAGATATTTCGCCCTCCTGAAAGTCGAGGCCATAAACCATGAACCGCCAGAGGAAAATATCGAAAGGGCTTTGTTTGACAACCTTACCCCTTATTATCCGACAGAGGCAATAAATCTCGAATACCACAAGGATGATTATTCAACAAGGGTCATGGGGCTTGTGACCCCGATAGGTATGGGACAGAGGGGCATGATCGTCGCAGCTCCCAGGACCGGAAAGACTATGCTCCTGCAGTCCATTGCAAAGGCGATCAAGAAAAACCATCCTGATGTCCATCTCATAATCCTGCTCATAGATGAAAGGCCGGAGGAGGTCACAGACTGGAAGCGTCAGGTAAATGCGGAGATTATAAGCTCTACATTCGATGAACCGCCACAGAGACACATTCAGGTAGCCGAGATGGTCATTGAAAGATCCAAGAGGCTTGTTGAGTCAAAACGGAATGTTGTCATACTGCTTGACTCGATAACCAGGCTTGCAAGGGCATATAATGCAGTGATCCCTGCAAGCGGAAAGGTCCTTTCAGGCGGTCTCGATTCCAACGCCCTCCAGAAACCGAAGAGATTTTTTGGAACCGCAAGGAACATTGAAGACGGCGGAAGCCTCACCATCCTTGCCACCGCGCTTATCGATACAGGCAGCAGGATGGATGATGTTATCTTTGAAGAGTTCAAAGGGACCGGCAACATGGAACTGCATCTTGACAGGAAACTCGTAGACAAGAGGATATTCCCGACTATCAATATCAATGCGTCTGGCACGAGAAAGGAAGAGCTTCTCGTTGAAAAGAATGTCCTTCAGAGGATGTGGATACTGAGGAAGGTTCTTCATTCGCTCAGCACGGTTGAGAGCATGGAGTTTCTGCTTGACAAGATGTCCGGGACAAAGAACAACAAAGATTTCCTCGATATGATGAACAAGTAGTAATAAAGGTAAGCCCGGCTCCGGATTTCTATAATCGACAGTTTGGTTTAGATTCCGTCTTTCAGTTTACAGACATGGGCATTCAATAAAATTCAAGTCTTTTTTTTAAAAGGTGTCGTATAGAAATCCTTCGCCAGCCTCACCTTGTGCTTTCCATTGGAACGGGGCTCGCTATGAAGAATGTGAATTAAATGATGCAACTGCATTGATCCCATTGCGGGTCAATAAATTCCAGTCCAAGACGGGCCGACAGATTATGAGGCGCTGTCTTCCTGTGCCACATGACTTTACACATCAGACTGACTGTTTCTCCGGGGCATGGCTCAAATTTGAGTTCAATTGTCTTGCCAGTCATAAAACCTGTTTCAGGTTCGGCTGGATTGATGAGGATGTTTACTCCGGTGGAAGAGAGATTTTCGATAACCCCCTCGTAATGTTTTCCACTGCAAACGATTTCCGCTTTATAACCTACCGCTAGTCTTTTTTGCCGTCTTTGTTCCATGCTATTCCTCCATCAACTCTCTGAAATCATGTATGACCGGGAAATGAATTGTCTTCTTTGGCTCTGCCTTTGAGCTTGCCTTTGCCTTGAAGATGAGATGCCTTATGCCGTACTCTTTTGCCGTTTTCATAACATCTTCAGTATCGTCGATGAAAAGGGAATGCTCTTTGTCGAATTTGAGCCGTTTCTCGGCACGGTGCCAGAATTCGATAAACTCTTTTGGGTAACCGACATCAAAGGAGCAGAGCACGTCATCAAAGTATTTCCCGATCTGTGTCTTGTTAAATTTTATTTTTACGGTCTTGAAATGAGCGTTGGTGAGCAGGAAGATTTTCTTTCTGTGTTTCCTCATCATCTTCAGAAAATCGATCACATGCGGATGCACCTCTATCAGATGCCGGATCTGCTCTTTAAGCATGGGGATATCAAGATGGAGTTCCCTGGACCAGAAATCGATATCGCACCAGTTCAGAGTACGCTCATGCTGCTTGTAAGTTGCATAAAGAAAATCCTTTGCGGCGCCGAAGGTCATATTATGTTTTTCAGCATATCGTTCAGGGACCAGATGCCCCCAGAAATAATCATCGAAATAGAGATCCAGCAGGGTGCCGTCCATATCGAGAAGGATATATCTGATTTCATCTAACGGTATTTTCCTGTGCATTGTATTTCCCCTGAAAGATTATTTATGACGAATGATATTGTACCATTTTCACGATTATGCTATTGATCGTCAAAGATTTTAAAAAATAATTAAGATGCTTAAATATCACAAAGGTAAGCCTGTCTCAGGATTTCTATAATCGACAGTATTGTTTACATGCGGTATGGATCAAGTCAGAAGATATAAAAGTAGATTAATATCCTCACCACTCAATCACCATCAGCAGTATTATCTCTATCACGATCAGGATGATGATCCACAGCTCAAGCAGGTGCCCCCTCCGGTTCGATATCTCGTCATAGAGCATTTTGTATGTGTTGGTCACGATCTGGAGTTTTCCCTTAATGCTCGACTCCCAGTCGCTGCTTCTGAACAGCGTCATTGCGGACCTGTATATCTTTGCATAGTATACGTCTTCAGTGACCTTCAGGGCATTGTCCACCTTTTCTGTGACCTCGGTAAGATCAGTTACGGTCACTGTGAGTTTTTTTGCAAGCCGTTCGTATGCCCTGAGCCTGAACACAGAGACTCTTTTTTGTTTCGGAAGCTCACTGTAGATGAGAGAGAGTTCCTTGTCAAGGACATGGTCGTAATATCTCAGCTCAAGGAGCTGTGCATTGGCAAACTCCAGAATATCTATGATATCTGAACTGCCTGACGGCTCGATAACGAATGCATTATCAAGGTGAAGGATGACAAGGTCGTTCGGGTAGTAGCTGAAACGGTGCTTCAGGGTCTCTTCCTTTGTGTACAGGCTGACATCCTGGGTCTCGTACAGAAGGAGCCGGGAAGGGTCATATATGCTTAAGAATCTTGAGGCCTCCATTGCCGGTTCTATCCCTTCGATAAAAAAGATCATATAATCTTCCTCAAATTCCTCCTTGATGCCGGGGCTGATAACAGCATTGCCCAGAGTCTGCACAAGGTTGGAAACGTATTCCCGCGCCTTTTGATATATGGATACATCTGAGTCAAGGGCTTTGGAGACGGTTTCGATCCCGGTGAACGCGGTGCCTGCGGGGATTGGTATATCAAACGCAATTGAGATAACGCCGAAATCATAAGCCTTTGCAATAATACTGACCTTTATTTCTTTGTCAAAGAGATGTTTGTCGAAACCCTGCAGCTCAAAAGATACCGGCGGATTGGTGAATTCAAGTGCCTTCATGTAAGGGTGTTTTGAAAGGCGGAGCCGCTTTGTTCCTTCACGCGCCTGAGCTTCTACGAGCGAAAGATTGATCTCTGAGGCCACGTCAAAAAGCCTGTAAATGATGATCCTGCCTTTTTTTATTGAGAGTGTTTCCATGATCTTATTACAATTTTATCTTATTAATATTTGAAATTGGAGATTATTTTGAATTTTTCTTTGTATGGAAGTGTAAAATCATTTATAATGTGCTGGAGACGGAGTTAAAGGGAAAAGTATTATGGCACAGATACTTGACGGCAGGAAACTCTCTGAAAAGATAAAGGAGAGAGTAAAAAGCGATATCGAGAAATTAAGCCGGCACAGTGTTGATGTAGGTCTCGGATTACTGCTTGCAGGAGAGAATCCATCTTCAAAGCAGTACATGTACGCCACAGTCAAATCATGCGAAAAGGTCGGTATCAAGGCACATCAGAATAAATTGCCTGACGACGTTTCCATTAATGAAATACTCAACCTCATCCATTCGATCAACAAAGATGAAAGAATAAGCGGCCTGCTTATGTTTCTGCCGCTGCCAAAAAAGATCAACGCTCGCAGGGTCATAAATGAGATCGCCCCTGAAAAGGACGTCGACGGTCTCGGTTCGCTCTCAGTCGGGAGACTTGCGGCTGACGAATCCACATTTCAGATATTCAGGCAGGGTGATTATGATTCATTGTATTCAGGTGAGTTCATGTCCGCTGTCTCAAGCTTTCTTCCCTGCACCCCGTTCGGGGTCATCAGACTTCTTGAACATTACGGGATAGACATGAAAGGCAGACACGCGGTAGTCGTTGGGAAAAGTCTTGCAGTCGGGAAGCCGCTCTCACTTATGCTTCTTGCAAAAGAAGCAACGGTTACGATATGTCACAGAGAGACCAGGGACCTCGGCTCTTATACACGGCAGGCAGACATCCTTTGCACTGCCACAGGGATCAAAGGATTGATAAAAGGAGACATGATCAAGGACGGCGCTGTTGTGGTTGACATCGGGATCAATGTGCTAAATGACGGAAGCATCACAGGTGATGTTGATTTCGGATCCGTCGAGAAGAAGGCGTCGTTCATTACGCCTGTTCCCGGCGGTGTAGGCCCTGTAACAATAGCCATGCTCCTTGAGAACACAGTACGTTCAGCGCAGAGAAGCCATTTCCTCAAGCATCCTCTCATAACAGGATAAGACCGGTGTTTTTTCTTCCCTTAATGCTTTAACATATACGCATGAAAGCAGGAAACGTCCTTGTCATTGACGATGAGGCCGACCTTGTGGAACTTGTTTCCTATAACTTGAAAAAAGAAGGCTTCGCGGTTGATTCTGCCTGTGATGGAGATGAGGCATTGAAGAAGATCAGGTCAGAAAAATACTGCCTCATCATCCTCGATCTCATGCTCCCCGGCATGACGGGTATTGAATTGTGCAGGATCATACGGAATGATCCAGACAAGGGATCAGTCCCCATAATCATGCTCACGGCCAGGAGTGAAGAGGTGGACAAGGTGCTCGGCCTTGAAATGGGTGCTGATGATTATGTCACAAAGCCGTTCAGTCCAAGGGAGCTCATTGCACGGGTGAAAGCTGTATTAAGAAGAACGGCTGAGAAACCCGTATCCGAAAAAATAATTACCGCCGGCGATCTTGCAATAAATCTGGAAACCTACACTGTCACGAGGAAAGGGATACCGGTGAAACTGAGCGCGACGGAATTCAGGCTGCTAACCTTTCTCGCAGAGAGAAAAGGGAAGATATTCAACCGCGACCGCATACTTGATGCTGTCTGGAAAGATGAATCGTTCGTGGAGCCGCGGACAGTGGATGTTCACATACGGAGGCTTCGTTCGCAGATAGAGGAAGACCCTGACAACCCCCGGTATATAAAAACAATGCGGGGCGTCGGGTATTATATGGACGGTAAAATATGAGAAAGCATGTGTTCAGAAGAATATTCCTGCTGTCTATGGTGATTCTTGTCATCTCAATTGGCATCATCGAACTTTATATAGCGAATGTCGTCAGAGATGAGTACACCAATAATCTGAAAGAAAATCTCTTCATGCAGGCAGGACTTCTTGCAGATGTGATCCCTTTCCGGCACGCCGGCAATCTCGATGAATTGTGCAGGGAGCTGAAGCTCAAGACAGGCTCGCGGGTTACCGTGATTGATATAAACGGGAAAGTGTTGGGTGATTCTGATAACAGCTCGGCATCAATGGCAGATCATGCAGACCGGATAGAGGTGCAGCAGGCCCTTGAATCAGGCACAGGCTCTGCCATCAGATATAGCGAAACGCTTAAATTTGATTCTCTCTATGCGACAAAAAAGATTGTCCGTGAAGGGGAGGCGCTCGGCATAATCAGGCTTGCTGTCCCCATGAATAAAATCTATGATTCGATCAATTCATTACGACTGAAAATCAGTCTCATTGTCATATCAGTATTCCTCCTGTCCGGAGGTCTTCTGCTCTGGCAGACAGAGAGGCTGAGGAGGCTCGTAAACCAGGTTGTGGAATATGCGGACGCGCTGGCCCATGGTTTTTTCAGGAGGAGACTCTACCTTGAGGAAGCCGGAGAATTTACCAGTCTCGCGCAAAGTCTGAACCACATGGCTGAGGAACTGGGGACCAGCATGGCACAGGGGGATGAGAAGGCAAATCGTTTAAAGGTAATTATTCAGAACATCCCCGACGCGCTTTTGCTCATAAATACACACAGTATTGTCGAGATTTCAAACAATGCAGCGAGGGATATTTTCAAAATAAACCAGCCGGAGGGCAGGCCCTTTATTGAGGTTGTCAGGAGCCCTGAATTCTCCTCCCTTATTGAACAGGTTAAAGAGCAAAGGACCACCGGTTCTTCTGAACTGGTCATAGACTTCCCCGCAGAGCGTCATCTGTCCGTCAGGGTTTCGCCAATATTTTATAAAGTAGGTGAGGTTGCGGGATTTGCAGCTATTTTCAATGACACCACACAGATGAAGAAACTTGAACAGATGAGGAAGGATTTTGTGGTGAATGTCTCACATGAGATCAAGACCCCCATAACCGCTATCAGGGGTTTTGCCGAGACTCTGCTTGACGGGGCACTTTATGACAAGGCGCACGCCGAAAAATTCCTTCAGACAATAAAGTCCCACAGCGAGAGGCTTAACCGGCTGGTTGATGACCTGCTCATGATATCAAAAGTTGAGCTTGGAACTATAACCATGAACAGGACAGATGTTAATATTCATGACATTGTTGATCATGTAGTCGGGACCGTGCTGGTACAGGCAGCGGAGAAGGACATTATTTTGAAGAAATCATTCACTTCCGGGATCGATGTTATCAGCGCTGACAGGGACCGGCTGGAGCAGATACTTCTGAATCTTGCTGACAATGCAGTGAAGTTTACTGAAAAAGGAGAGATAGAGCTCGGGACAGCGCGGGAAAATGGCAGGGACTGTCTGTTTGTCAGGGACACCGGCATTGGTATTCCCGACAAATACCTCTCCCGGGTCGGTGAAAGATTTTTCCGCGTTGACCCTTCACGCTCGCGTGAACTCGGCGGGACCGGGCTGGGGCTTGCCATTGTCAAACACCTCGTAAAGGCCCACGGCTGGGACATGAAGATAGAGAGCGAAGAGGGCAAGGGGACAGTAGTAAAGGTGTTTGTCTCCTGAAAACTTAACCTCCTTTTCACGCGTTTGTAATATTCCTGTAACAATTCATGGAGTATAATTATTTCCAGAGGAGGAAACCATGAAGACCATTTTAAAACTTCTTTTAACAGTAACGATCATATTGTCTTGTCATGCAGGCAATGCGGCAGAAATGCTGAACGGTGCAGGGGCAACGTTCCCCTATCCCGTATATTCTGCGTGGGCGTATGACTACAACAAGATAACAGGAGTTCAGCTCAACTATCAGTCTATTGGTTCAGGCGGAGGGCAGAGGCAGATCACCGAGAGGACCGTTGATTTTGGGGCGTCGGATGACCCGCTCAGCCCTGACAAGCTCCAGAAGGACGGCCTGCTTCAGTTCCCAGCAGTTGTCGGAGGCGTTGTTCCCGTAGTGAATATTGAAGGAGTACAATCAGGCCAGATCAGGCTTACGTCAGAAACCCTGTGCAAGATATTTCTTGGAGATATCAAATACTGGGATGATAAGAAGCTTACTGATAATAACTCCGGTGTTAAGCTTCCCCACAGTGAGATAACTGTTGTGTACCGTTCTGACGGTTCAGGCACAACCGCGATCTTTACCAATTATCTGGATCAGACATGCGCTGACTGGAAAAGTAAAGTTGGCGCTGGCAAGGCAGTAAAATTTCCTATCGGTATAGGAGGCAAGGGAAATGAAGGAGTCGCAAACTATGTGAAGAGGACGCAGAGTTCAATCGGCTATGTGGAATTCGCCTATGCAAAACAGAACAAACTCGCTCATGTGCAGCTCAGGAACGCTGCCGGCACCTTTGTTGAGCCTGGATTTGAGAGCTTTGAAGATGCTGCTGAAACAGGAGATTTTGATCCTAAGAAAGATTTCTATCTCTGGCTTGCAAACGCCCCGGGCAAAAATTCCTGGCCTATCGCGGGCGCTACATTCATACTCCTTGCAAAGGATAAAAAGGATGTGAATATGAGGGTAGTAAAGTTTTTCGAATGGGCATTTAAAAATGGCGATAATAAAGCGAAAGAGTTGATATACGTCCCGCTGCCAGCCTCCCTGAAAGAGAAGGTCAGGGGCTACTGGAAGGAGAAGGGGATATATTAGGCAGGCTGTCAGCAATCAGATAACTTTGCATGAAGATTGCTGAATGTCATTGCGAGGAGCGTAGCGACGAAGCAATGACTTTTGATTATGCACAGGTACATAGCAATTAGTTTTAGCAAACGACAATAAGCAATATGGCGTCACTATATAAAAAGAACCCTGTTGATCTTCTGTTTTCATCCATTACCGCGATTGCGTCTTTTTCAGTTATTGTCTTTATCGTTGGCATTTTCTATGTACTTCTTTCCGAATCTTTACCCGCGATCAGTCGTTTCGGGGTTTTAAACTTTATCACCTCAACTGACTGGAATCCTGTCAGGGAATCGTTCGGCGCTGCCACGAATATCTACGGTACGTTTATAACTACGACTCTCTCCCTCCTGATCGCAGTGCCTGTTGCGGTGGGAATAGCCATCTTCGTCACCGAGATCGCACCTAACTTTCTGAAAGGACCAATAGGAGGCGCTATCGAACTCCTGGCCGCAATACCAAGCATCATTTACGGGATGTGGGGTTTTTTTACTCTTTCACCGATCATGAGCACGTATATTGAGCCAGCTCTCAAGAATTCTCTCGGAAAGCTTCCGGTATTGGAGATACTGTTCCGCGGGACCCCTATGGGAATCGACCTGCTGACCGCGAGCATAATATTGAGCATCATGATAATCCCTTTTACCGCAAGCATATCGAGGGATGCGTTTAACCTGACGCCTGCAGTAGTGAAAGAATCTGCGTATGCCCTCGGGGCCACCAGGTGGGAAGTAGTAAAAAATATCGTTATCCCGTATTCAAAGCTTGGGGTGTTCGGAGGCGTAGTCCTCTCGCTCGGCAGGGCGCTTGGAGAGACAATGGCTGTAGCCTTCGTTCTTGGAAACAATCACCGGATCACTACATCTCTCCTTGATGCGGCTGCGACGATAACCGTCACACTCGCCAATGAATTTACCGAGGCGGATACGGATATTTATCTGTCGTCCCTGTTTTATCTGGCCCTTGTGCTTTTTGTGATGAGTTTTGTTACTCTTGCCATAGCAAAATTTTTTCTGCTCAGAGCTGAAAGGAAGTATTCGCGATGAGGGAACATGCTCAAAGGGCAGACTGTCTCAGAATTTCTATAATCGACAAAAGGCATTCTGTATTTTTGCTTCAGGGCATTTCTGCATCATTTTCGGGAAAATTTATTTTGCCAGTAAAGGTTCTCTTGAAAAATGTGTCGTATGGAAATCTTCGTCAGCCTCACCTTTGTGCCTTTGCTCCTTTGTCCCTGTGTGCCTTCTATTGGAACAGAGTTCGCTATGAATAATATGAACTATGATTGAAACACGGACTAAAAGAAAAATTGAAAATATCATCGCCCTGATATTGTGTACCCTTGCGGCTTTGATCGGACTGTTCTGGCTTGTGTTCATACTCGCGGATATAGTCGTGCACGGCATAGGCGCGTTCAAGCTTTCCCTCCTGCTGGAAGACCCGGCGCCTCCGGGAGTGGAGGGCGGGGGGCTGAGGAATGCGTTCGTAGGGCAGCTCATGATAACCGCATGCGCGATTCTTATCGGAGTCCCTCTGGGGGTGCTTGGAGGGACTTTTCTTGCTGAATACGCACGGGGGCGCAAGATCGCGCGGTTTATCAGTATCCTGTCGGACATCATGGTCAGCGTCCCTTCAATTGTTATAGGAACGTTTATTTATGCTATACTGGTCAGGCCCCTCGGACATTTTAGCGGATGGGCCGGGGCTGTAGCGCTATCGATCATCATGATACCTGTTGTACTGAGGACCACTGAAGATATGCTTACACTCGTGCCGTGGACCCTGAGAGAGGCTGCATTCGCGCTCGGAGCTCCGTATTACAAGGTGATCATTCAGGTGGTTTACCGTGGGGCCGCAGCAGGTATTTTCACAGGTATACTGCTCTCCATTGCGCGCGTTGCAGGGGAAACAGCGCCTCTTCTGTTCACATCCTTCAATAACTCTTTCTTTTCTGTTGACATGAACAGGCCCATTGCCTCACTGACCGTCAGTATATTTCAGTATGCCATGGGCCCATACGATTCCTGGCATGCCCAGGCCTGGGCTGCGTCTCTTGTCGTGATGATCTTCATTCTGTTTATTACGATCCTCGGCAGGGTCATTCTGAAATGGAGGTACGGCAAACGATGAACCTCCCGGCTGAGATAGAAGTGAAAGGGCTGAATTTCTACTATTCGGGAGGAGTGCATGCCCTCAAGAACGTTAACCTTCCCGTATATAAAAATACTGTTACGGCGCTTATTGGTCCCTCGGGTTGCGGGAAGACGACTCTCCTGAGATGCTTTAACCGCATGCATGACCTGTACCCTGGGAACAGATACGAAGGAGAGATACTCATAGGAGGAGAGAACATACTTTCAGGCGATACAGACCTGATCGGTCTCAGGAGCCGGACCGGGATGGTATTTCAGAAACCGACACCGTTCCCCATGAGCATATTTGAAAATATTGCGTACGGGCTGAAACTTAAGGGGATAAAGAAAAAAGCTGAACAGTCAGAACGCGTTGAAAGGGCGCTTATACATGCAGCATTGTGGGATGAGGTGAAAGACAAGCTCCATGCCAGCGCCTATGCCCTTTCAGGCGGACAGCAGCAGAGGCTCGTCATCGCGAGGGCGCTTGCAGTTGAGCCTGAGGTGCTGCTTTTTGACGAGCCGACCTCTGCCCTTGATCCCATTTCCACTGCAAAAATAGAAGATCTTGCGGTGAGCCTGAAAAAGGATGTCACAATTATAATTGTCACCCATAACATGCAGCAGGCTGCAAGGATCTCTGACTGGACAGGCTTTATGATGCTTGGTGATTTGATTGAGTTTGACAGAACTGATAAAATCTTCACCAGCCCTTCTCAAAAACTTACAGAAGATTACATTACCGGGAGGTTTGGATAATGACCGTACGGAACGAAGAGCTGTCGCACCTGAAGGAAGTGATATTAAGAATGGCCGGACTTGTTGAGGCGGCTATCAGGGATTC
>QZKC01000097.1 GCA_003599425.1 Nitrospiraceae bacterium
TTTGCTTCACCCATTTGGTGATAACCTCCTCGCCTGTTTCTATATTGCTTCCAGATTGTTATACCAAATTCTTGATCCCAATTGCGGTTTTTAGGATGAAACAATGCCCCGCTGCATTTCCTTGCCTTCATCTCCTCAAACTTGTCCCAGAAAAAAAGTTCAATTGAATCATGCCGCACGATGATCCTGTTCCCTGAGGCCATTGCAGGAGATGTAGAGAGACAGCGTGCCATTTCCTTGCCGGTGATATAGACACGGTATCTGCTGTTTGTGTCTTGTCCGGATATAGCCGCAAGTAGAAAGACCGGTTTCATGAGATTGCCGTATCCCGCTCCATAGAGAAACCCGTGTCTGTTGATGACCGAGTTGATCCCGCTCACGTCATATGGGTCGTATTCCCTACCGCTGATCTCGATCTTCTGGAAATCCAGATCAGTGATCTCTTCCCAGAGTTTCTCCCTGTCTCCGATCCACTCGCTTATCTTTTTATGCTCAACTTTATCCCACGGTTTAAGCCCGGTCTCTATCTTGTAGAGGTCTCTCATGCGGAGAAGCAGCCCGCACGGAGTATAGTATCCCCAGTATTGCACATCAGAAATATTGCAGTTGTGCTTGACCTGGGAGGCGATGGAGTTGATGTCGAACATAGTGCATTATTGTGACACAATGAAGAACAGAAGGAAAGAAGCGATCAGTTTTCAGGGGTCAGCTGTCAGTAAAAAAGTTGATGGCTAAAAACTGATAGCTGATAGTTACTTTTTCAATAGCTTTCTGACTTCTCCCACCCGGAGCGTGATCTTGTTGCTGTCAAGGTATTCGAGGAAAGGGAGCGCGTATTTTCGTGAGGTGCCCAGCATGTCGCGGAATTCACCGACGGTCATCTCGTTCTTTTTGGTGAAAAAGGCCCTCAGCCGCTCAATCATCATGGCATGATTCGCTGCCGGGATATATATCGAATCGTTTATTCTCACGAGGGTCTTCTCAGTTGCCATGATCTTCATCAGCTCGCCCACTTCTTCTTTTTTCATAGATATCTGCTGCGCAAGTTCGTCCTTTGTAGGCGGCTGGAATTCGGACTGCTCAAGAACTTTTAAGATCTTATCCTTCCCGGCTTTCTTATCATCGCTCAAAGTTATCATGAATGTCCTGAGTCTGATGATCTCTTTCTCGACAACAACCTGCCCTATGAGGCTTACCAATCCTTCAAAGAGCTTCTGGTCCATTCCCCTGAACAACGCTCTGAGCGATTCCTTAAGCATTCCTGATTTGAGGGGGTTGTCCCTGTGAAAAACAGTAACTGCGGATATCACTTTCTTTGCAAATGCATCAAAGACCTCGGCATGAAGGAACTTGTCCTCATGTTCGATGATCTTTTTTTCAGTCAAGATGGCGGACAGGGCTTTTTTGATCTCCGGCAGCTCTGCCTTTATCCATCCTTCGAGGTCTGTACGTCCCACACCCGCCAGTCCGTACTGAAATATTTTGAGCGCTATCTTTTCCTTGAGAGTACCGCTTTCAAAGACCCTGAGTCCCTGCGCTCTTTCGTCGCGCTTCCTCAGGACCGGAGAAGGGTCAAGCACTGCCCCGCCTCCGATCGTGAGGAGAGGTGAAAACCTCCTCACAATATACCTGTCTCCTGACATGACAGCAACCGGCTCCTTGAACCTGAATTGACAGTATGCTTTTTCACCGGGTTTCAGCTCATCTTTGTCATAAAGGAGAATACGGGCGATAAGTTCGGATGTGCCGGTGTGAAAATGGACCAGACTTCTGTTTTTTAAAACATCGACCAATGTGTCAGTCAGCATACTGATCTCAGCATCTATGACACGTGTGGTCTTTATAGTGTCCGGAATGGTCAGGACATCTCCTCTCTGGATATCCTCTTTTGAAACACCCTGCAGGTTCACGGCAACCCTCTGGCCTGCATATGCTGTTTTAAGCGCCTCTCCGTGACTCTGCAGCCCTCTAACTTTTGTGATTATTTTCCGGGGGAGTATCTCAAGAGGGGAGTCCAGTGAAATGGAGCCTGAAATGGCTGTACCGGTAACGACTGTTCCGAAACCTTTCAGGGTAAATATCCTGTCCACCGGAAGCCTGAATATCCCGTTTACCGATTTCGGCTCAACATTTAGTGCAAGATCATGTATCTTTTCTTTGAGGAGTTCAATGTTCTGTCCGGTTCTGGAAGATACGGCTATGATCTCCGAATTTTCAAGAAAGGTGTCTTTTACGAATTTCCTGATGTCATCAGCAACAAGGGCGAGCCAGTCCTGTTCAACGAGGTCTGATTTGTTAATGACAATCAGCCCCCGCTTCACCTTGAGAATATCGCAGATATCAAGATGCTCCCTGCTCTGGGGCATGATCCCTTCATCTGCAGCGATAACCATGAGTACGATATCAATTCCCCCTGCGCCTGCCAGCATGTTCCTGATCAGGCGCTCGTGCCCCGGAACATCGACAATGCCGACCTTGAGACCATCGGAATAAGCGAGGTCAGCAAACCCGAGGTCAATGGTGATCCCCCGCTCCTTTTCCTCCTTGAGCCTGTCCGGGTCCGTACCCGTCAGCGCTTTAACAAGGGAGCTCTTACCGTGATCGATATGTCCTGCTGTGCCGAGTATTACGTAGCGCATAGTTTTTATTTTAGGTTACTCTGTAATCTACTTGGACAAGCCATGAGCTCAAGACTTGTCCAAGTTACGAATAAGCGGTTAATTGTTCAAATGGTAACAAAACCAATTGGAAACCACAACGCAGGAAAGGGAAGGCTGGTGAAGGATTTCTATACGGCACCTTTAAAAAGAGGCTTCGAATGCCTTGAATTTTTCATTATCGAAGAATTAGAAATGCACTGAAGTAAAATGTAATTATCCTGTCGATTAGAGAAATCCTGAATCAGTCTTCCCTTTCCGCATATTGATTTCAAAAGAAATTCTTCTCCCATTACAGTTCCTTCACCCTCTTCACCGCATCAGCAGGGCTGAGACGCTCGGTCTGCTTCGTCATCCTCGTTTTGAACTCCACGATCCCTTCCTTCAATCCCTTTTTGCCGATCACGATCTGATACGGAATGCCGATCAGGTCCGCATCCTTGAACTTTATCCCCGGACGTTCATCCCTGTCATCCATGATCACTTCAAATCCCGCATATGTCAAATCCCTGTATATCGCCTCAGCGGTCTCCATTATTTCTTTTTCGCCCATATCAAGGGGAATGATCTCGATATCAAAGGGCGCGATGCTCCGCGGCCAGATGATCCCGTCCTTGTCATGGTTCTGCTCAACTGCTGCTGCTGCGATTCGGGCAGGGCCAATGCCATAACTTCCCATAATGATGGGTTGCTCTTTACCGTTCTCATCAAGATATACTGCTTTCAGTGGCACAGAGTATTTTGTGCCAAGCTGGAAGATGTTGCCTATCTCTATTACCTTCTCAAGAGTAAGCAAAGCTTTGCATTGCGCGCAGGCATCTCCTTCTCGCGCAACATGGATATCATCCCATTCAGCCTGAAAATGCTCCTGAGGCCTTATTCCTTTTACATGATATCCTTCCCTGTTCGCGCCTGCTATATATGTCCCCTCTTTGAGAGAGATATCTGCGATCTTCCTTAAGTTATTATTGTGGGGCCCGATAAAGCCGGCTTCAACGCCAAGAATACCTT
This sequence comes from Nitrospiraceae bacterium, assembly GCA_003599425.1. GTDB lineage: Bacteria > Nitrospirota > Thermodesulfovibrionia > UBA6902 > UBA6902 > SURF-23. The sequence goes on from QZKC01000097.1 coordinate 3,669, forward strand.
TAACCTCTTCTTTCTGCGCTGGCCTGAAATTGCCAACTATCTTCCTGAGCTTCTTTTCATGCAGTTCCTGATCTCCCCTCACCAATGCAAGGAAGGGGCCGTCATCATCCATAAGAAGGAGGCTCTTGATGAAGCATGAAGCATCCGCCTTTAAAAATGACGCTACCTCGGTGACCGTTCTTCTGTTTGGAGTATGCACCTCTTCCAATTCCTCTCCTTGTAAGGGCATGGCGCACCGTGCCCCTACCGCGGGGATCGATCTTGCAAGTTCAGTGTTTGCAGAGTATCCGCATTGTTTGCAGAGGACGATGGTATCTTCTCCCGCTGGACTCGGGGCCATAAATTCATGCGATATCGCGCCGCCCATCATGCCGGGGTCGCTCTCCACCTGGTGGAACCTGAGGCCGCACCGCTTAAATATCCTGTGGTACGCCTCAGCATGCTTCCGGTAACTCTCAGCAAGACCCTGCTCGTCCCTGTCAAAACTGTAGCTGTCCTTCATGATGAACTCGCGCGTCCTGAGTATCCCGCTTTTGGGCCTCGCCTCATCCCTGAACTTCGCCTGCATCTGATACCACATCTGCGGCAGCGCCCTGTATGAACGTATCTCCATTGACGCAAGCCATGTGATGATCTCCTCATGGGTCATGCCGAGACACATGTCCCTGTCGCCTCTGTCCTTGAGCCTGAACATCTCATCGCCGATAGCATCCCACCTACCTGTCTTTTGCCAGATGTCCGCGGGGTGCAGTCCCGGCATGCTGATCTCCTGCGCGCCGATAGCGTTCATCTCTTCCCTGATGATCTTCATTATCCTGTTCATGACCCTCCATGCGAGGGGAAGATATATGTACAGTCCTGCAGCAAGCTGCCGGACGTATCCTGCGCGGAGCATGTATATGTGGCTAACCGCCTCTGCCTCAGCAGGAGCCTCACGCAGAGTGGGGATGAAGAACTGCGAAAATCTCACTGCTGCAATTCTTTCTGTTCAATGTTAATCTCATAGCCGTTCTTCCTCATGAACGTGGGCACGTCGAGATAACTCTCATCGGTCGCTCTGACCGTGTCTTTCGACAGTACCTTGTACGACCCTTTCAGTACCGTAACATCCTTTGAAGAAGGCCTCCACTTGTCAAGCGAAGGCATGACAGCCTGCGGTTTTTCTTCAAAGCCTGTGGCGATGACGGTAACAGTTATCTTGTCGTCGAAATCAGGATCAATGACCGAGCCGAATATTATCTCGGCATCGTCATGCACTGAATCCCTGATAAGGGTCGCTGCTTCATTGACCTCATGGAAAGAGAGGGAGGAACCTCCAGTGATATTTATCAGTACGCCTCTGGCGCCATCAATGGAGGTTTCCTCCAACAGGGGGCTTGTGATTGCCATCTTGGCTGCATGCACGGCCCTGCTTTCCCCGCTCGCACTGCCGATGCCCATGAGCGATCTTCCGCTGTTCGCCAAAATGGTCTTTATGTCCGCAAAATCCTGATTGATCAGGCCGGGAACGAGTATGAGATCAGAGATGCCTTTTACAGCCTGCCTCAGTACGTCGTTTGCAAGGTTAAGGGCCTGAAGCCATGTTGTGTCTTTGTCGGCAATGTTCAGGAGCCTCTGGTTATGAACGACAATGATCGAATCTACATGTTTCTGGAGTTCTTTTATTCCCTGCTCCGCGTGACGCGACCTTTTATTCCCTTCAAAAAGGAACGGCTTGGTCACAACGGCTGTGGTAAGAATGCCCATCTCGCGTGCTATCTCGGCAACTACAGGAGAGGCGCCGGTACCTGTTCCCCCTCCCATACCTGCTGTGATAAAGACCATGTCCGCCCCTCTCAGAGCGTCTTCTATAAGTCCACGATCTTCCATGGCAGCGTCTCTGCCAACCTCAGGACGTGCTCCTGAACCAAGACCTTTTGTCAGCGAATTGCCTATCTGCACGCGCTGATGTGCAAGGGATGATTCAAGCGCCTGTGAATCTGTATTGACCGCGATAAATTCCACGCCCTGCAGATTCGACGCGATCATGCTGTTGACCGCATTGCTTCCTCCTCCGCCGACTCCTGCTATCTTTATCTTTGCAGGGTCGTTCGTAAAATTGTGCTGTACTTCCTCAAGCTCGAAAATTTTCATGTCCTTACTCCTTTCTTTAAAGTTGTTATATTAACCAAAATATTATTGAACAATGGGTATGAGGCGTGGTCTGAGAAAAACTTCAGAGCAACACCTCCTGACAAATACATGTTTTCCCATAACAAGTTACCGCATTGCATAATTGCTTACTCTATAAAATACTTTTTAATAATCCAGTTGCGTTCTAAAGTTTTTCGAGGATCATGCCTCATACTATTAGTCCGCTAATTTTTAAAAACTCCACCAAACAAGCCGCCTATCTTTGATTTGATCCCATGGATAAAACCGCCGCCATTCAATCCATGCTCTGCTATATGCGCATTCGCCTCACGGCATACGAGTCCGATCCCTGCTGCATATCCGGGGTTGCCGATAATATCCCGCTCACCATCAACTCCTGCAGGAATGCCTGTCCTGACCGGAAGATCAAGGATGTTCTCGGCCATCACATCCATGCCTTCCATCAAAACTGCTCCGCCGGCAAGCACCACGCCTGAGTTAAGGAGTTTGTGCAGGCCCTTACTGGTGATCTCATCCCTGATCAGGCCGAACAGTTCTTCAGCCCGCGGCTGAAGTATCTCTATGAGATGTGTCCTCGGTATTTTCCTGGACTGTCTGGCGTCACTATATTTCATTTCCATCTCTTCACGCGGAGTGGCCATGGAGAGCATGGTACAGCCGAACTCCCTTTTTGCCTGTTCCGCTTCCTGGAATGGAAGCCTTAACCCTATCGCTACATCATTGGTAAAATTACTTCCCCCAACTGCCAATATCGAGAAATGGGATAGATGACCTTCCTGAAAAACAGCAATATCAGTGGTCCCTCCCCCGATATCTATCAATGCGACTCCAAGCTCTTTTTCATCCTGTTTAAGGACGGCCTCGGCTGACGCTATCGGCTGAAACACGATATCAGCCACTTCAAGTCCCGCCTTCTCACAGCTTTTTAATACATTCTGTATTGACGCTGCTGAACCCGTAATGATCTGCACCTTTGCCTCCAGTCTCACTCCGGCCATCCCGCGGGGGTCTGTTATCCCGTCCTGCCCGTTAACGATAAATTCAGTCGGGATCACATGTAGGATCTCCCTGTCAAACGGAGTGGCAACAGCCCGCGCGGCTTCAAGTACCATTTCTACGTCCTTCTGCCCTATCTCTTTTTCCTTCACCGCGATAATCCCCTCACTTGTGATATAGCCGATATGGCTTCCGGTGATGCCGACAGTGGCGGTCTTTATGTCGATGCCTGTCAATTCCTCTGCCTTCTCTACAGCTTCCCTGATCGCATCCACCGCCTGCTCAATATTGATGACAACCCCTTTTTTGATCCCCCGTGAAGGCGCATAACCCGCACCGATGATCTGTACTATGGCGCCCGAAGAAGCATTTGCCTCCTTCGCATCAGGCGCTGCAGAGGAGCCATTCTTTCTGCCTGCATAAATTTCCCCGACAACAACACGTACTCCGGTCGAGCCTATATCAAGCCCGGCAAAGATCCTGCCGTGCTTTGATGAAACGTCCTTAATAAATCCAAAGTGCATGGTTTTTACCTTTTACGCCACAGAAATCACAGGTATCTCTGTGCCATCTGAGTTTAATCATTACGAGATCTTCTTTTCCTTGTCGATCTCTTTCGCCTTTGTTTTGCCTTTAATGTTGTTCTTATCCCTGCTCCTGTTTTTTTCATCTTCCGGTTTCACCGGCTTTACAATAATCGAATCTTTGAACCTGAGATCAACATACTGGATGGGCACGCCCCTTTTTTGCAGTTCCGGTTCAAGCTGGATCCACCGGTCAAATTTTTCACTGTACTGCCCGTACCCGACCTTGATGAACTCACCGTCAATAACAGTGGTAAGCCCGTATGATTCAAGTCCGATCTCAACAGACTGTTTGTCAGCAAGGATTTTCTTTGAGGCAAGTGTCTCGACCAGTTGCATTGCCTCAGCCATTGCTTTCTGATACCGCGGATCAATATCCCTGATGACCGGAAGGAAAGGAGTCGCGTTGTCTTCCAGTTCCTCCATAATCCTGCCTTCTTCGTTCACGAGGAACATCACCCCGTGATAATTCAGCAGCGCCTTCGGCGTCGTCTCTATAACTCTTATCTCAACCGTACCAGGAAGTATCCAGCGCAGCGACGCCTGCCTGATCCAGGCATTGCGCCTGAGGCTTGCTTCAAGGTCCTTCAGACGCAGGTTCAGTAGCGGTTCCCCTTTTATCCTGAGCATTCCTTCAATGTCAAATTTATCGAGACGGTTATTGCCATAAACACGAATATCCCTTACATAAAAGGCCTTCGCAAAATAATAGGCCCCTGCAACAGTAGCTGATGCAAAAACAGCAACCACAGTGAACACTGCGATCCTCCGCATGTACATCACCAGTTTCCCCTGGCGTTTTGAACCCTGTTTCTTTTTGTTATTCTTTGAGCGCAAGCCGTATGATCTCCTCAATCAGGTCATTAAAGCTCAGTCCCGCTGCCTTTGCGATCTTTGGCAGCAGGCTTGTTGTTGTCATTCCCGGAAGCGTATTCACTTCAAGGACGTACGGCGTGTGTGTATCGTCGATCCTCAGGTCCACCCTGCTCGCCCCGGAACACCCGAGTGCTGTGTGTGCCTTCAAAGCAATGTCTTTTGATTTTTCATATGTCGCGTCATCGATCTCAGGGGGAATGATATAGTCAGTAAGCCCTGAAGTATATTTGGCCTCATAGTTGTAGAACTCAAGCGACGGCCTCACCTCAACGCCCCCGAGCGCCTTCTGCCCAAGAATCCCGATGTGGACCTCCTGCCCGGGAATGAACTTCTCGATCATCACGCGCTGATCAAAAGAAAAAGCCTTCTCAAGACATGAGGGCAGGTCCTTTTCTTCTTTTATGATGCTCACTCCGATACTCGATCCCTCCGCGACCGGCTTTACCACCCACGGTAAAGGAAAGTCAGGAGAAGGGATCGGGGAATCGGACGTCTTTTGTCCTTTACCTTTCTGCCGGCGTGTTACTACCGTGAACGGAGCTACCGGCAGGCCATGATAAATGAAGATCTTTTTTGATGCTTCCTTGTCCATTGCAAGGGCCGAAGCCAGAACACCTGACCCTGTATACGGGATCCCCAGCACCTCGAGCATACCCTGAATAGCGCCGTTCTCGCCGATCCCTCCGTGCAGGGCAAGGAAAGCGAGTTTGACCTTGTCCTTTTTCAGTGCAGCCATGACGTCCTTGCTGATGTCGATGGGGACAGAGTTGTAACCCATCTCCTGCAGGCCTTGGTAGATCGCAAGCCCGCTCCTGATGGAGATGTCCCTTTCGGAGGATTCGCCTCCCATCAGTACTCCGATTCTTTTTGTTGTAGCAGCTCCTTTAGTCATGCGCCTCCCTTAAAATAAATCCCAAAGGCCGCCGAAGAAGCTCCATTCGACACCTTTTTAAAATAGAGTTTATAAGATAACAAATGATATGAACTGAAATTTCTTGGTGAAATAAAAACAATCTGTCGGTTATAGAAATTCTGAGGCAGTCTTTGGGATTTATTTTTCTTTTCATCCTCACACTATTCCCTTCCGACGATCTTTATCTCCGGCTCAAGTGTTATCCCGCTATGTTGTCTGACGCGCTCCCTGACCATCTCCATGAGCTCAACAAAATTCTTGCATGTCGCCTTTCCCATGTTAACAAAATAGTTCGCGTGTACAACGCTTACTTCCACGTCGCCGATCCTCATTCCCTTGCCCCCTGACGAATCTATCAGCCTTCCTGCCGTATCACCCTCAGGATTTCTGAAAACACATCCTGCTGACGGTTCTCCGAGCGGCTGGGCATTTTTCTTCTTCTCCAGATACGCTCTCATACGTTCTGATATAACATCTGGGGCGTCCTTTTTCAGTTCCACGTTCGCGCTAAGTATGATATGCCCTTCAGGAAGGTTTGAGTTCCTGTACGTAAATTTCATCTTATCTTTCCTGAGGAGAGATATCTCCCCTTTCATATTCATCAGAGCTACGGAACCAAGCACGTCCTTTACTTCCAAACCGAAGGATCCGGCATTCATATACACGGCGCCTCCAAAATATCCGGGGATCCCCGCAAACGCTTCCAGGCCTGAGCAGCCGTTCTTTTGAGCAAATTTCAGCAGACCCGCAAAAAGCACCCCTGCTCCTGCGTAGAGGACTGCCTTTTGCTCATCAGACTCCCGCGTAAATTCAATACTGCGGAAGGCCCTGAGCGATATGACAATCCCTTCTATCCCTCCGTCTCTCACCAGAAGGTTCGTGCCTCCGCCGAATACGAAAACAGGGATGTTCTCCTTCTGCGCTTCGATCAGGATATTCTTCAGGGAAACCGGGTCTTCCGGAAACGCCATGACCTCTGCCGGTCCTCCTATCCTTAAAGAGGTGTGCGCGGACATGGGCTCGTCGTATCTGATCTCACCCCTGAACAATCCTTTTTCAAATATTGTTTTTATCCTGTTGTCTACCAACTTTGTCTCCACAAAGCCAGGTTCTCACCATGCATTAAATTTGGACAAGTATGGTGAATAAATGCATGCTTTACAAAGTAAAGCAATTTAAACAAAAACACTCTCCTAACATTGAGGTGGAAACCTCTAAACATATTGAGCGATACATTAACATCTGATACTAAAAACATTTCTGTCGAACTCGCAATATCGTAAGCATTTAAAAAAACTATCGCATTCAAGATGTTTTTGAACCGTGGCTTGTCCAAATAAATTTTCATGAATAAACAATAGCAACTTTTTCATCTGGCATTCTTATATTTCAAAAACTCTTCCCCGATCTTCCACACATCGCCTGCACCAAGGGTCAATAACATATCCCCTTTCTTCAACTCGCGTCCGAGATATGGCAGAAGGTCTTCTTTATCTCTGATATATTCAATATTTTTGCCGGTCCCTTTTATCCCTTTATACAAGACCTCCGAGCTGACGCCATCTATCGGCTGTTCTCCAGCAGGGTATATATCCAGCAGCAAGACCTTGTCTGCATCTGTAAATGCGTAAAAGAAATCCGTGAGCAGGTCGCGTGTCCTCGTATACCGGTGAGGCTGAAAAAGGACGATCAGCCTTCCCTCGCCCCCTGCCCCCTGACCCTGCCTTATCGCCTCTTTTGCGGCTTTTAGTGTCGCCACGATCTCTGCCGGATGGTGTCCGTAATCGTCTATCACCCTGATCCCTGAAACAACCCCTTTCAGCTCAAAACGTCTCTGTACCCCGCTGAAATCCCTCAAGGCCTTCCTCACCTTGTCAATGTCCATATTCAGTTCATTTGCAACCGCAATGGACGCAAGACAGTTGCAGACGTTATGCACGCCAAAAAGAGGGACATCAAAGAGGCCGAGAGACTTTCCATTCAGCACCACCTCAAATTTCGTCCTTACTCCATCGGTCGATATATCCTTTGCGACAAGGTCCAGACGCTCGCCCAGGCCATACGTGATATATCGCCTCTGTACCTTCGGCAAAAGCTCTTTGACATATTCGTTGTCACCATAAAGAACAGCAAGCCCGTAAAAGGGGATCTTATTGATAAAGGAAAGGAATGCGCTTTTTATCTCGTCAATTGTCTTAAAGTAATCCATGTGCTCCCTGTCTAAGTTAGTGACCACTGCGAACGTAGGCGAGAGCTTCAGGAAGGAGCCGTCGCTTTCATCAGCTTCTGCAACAAGGAATTCCCCCTGTCCGAGTTTCGCGTTACTGCCGAGGCCCTTCAGCTTGCCTCCGATCACTACCGTTGGGTCAAATCCGCCTTCCGCAAGGACGCTCGCTACAAGTGATGTTGTTGTGGTCTTGCCATGCGCCCCTGCAATAAGGACACCGTATTTAAGGCGAGCAAGTTCCGCGAGCATCTCGGCCCGCGGTATGACTGGTATAGACAGTTTCCGGGCTGCCTCGACCTCAGGATTATAGGGAGACACTGCTGAAGATATCACCACCACATCGGCATCACGGATATTTTCAGGTTTGTGTCCTATGCTTATGCTGATGCCCAGCTTTTCCAGCCTGACGGTTGTCTCCGAGCCCTTGAGGTCCGATCCGGAGACCTCATAGCCAAGGTTGTGAAGCACCTCTGCAATGCCGCTCATCCCGACTCCGCCTATCCCGGTAAAATGTACTTTTTCAAATTGTTTATACATTGCTCTGCCTTATGACCTGCTACCTGCCTCCTGTACCCTGTATCGTGCTTTCTGTATCCCTACTTTTTTTTTAATGAGTCCTGTCATAAGCCCCACGATCTTCTCTGTTGCCTCTATGTTGCCGAGGGCCTTGCTTGTGCGCTCTATCTCTCCTATTGCTTCGGGGTCCTCCAGCAGATGCCTGATGAGATCAGCAAGGGTCTTGCCGTTCAGGTCTCTTTCCAGTATCATCTGCGCGGCCCCGATGTCCCATAATTTCCTCGCGTTTACCTCCTGGTGGTTCGCCGCGGCAAAGGGATAGGGTATCAGTATCGCCGCCTTTCCGCATGCTGTCAGCTCTGCAAGGGTAGTTGCCCCGGCGCGTGAAATAACGAGGTCCGCGACTGCATACGCGTCTGCCATATCAAATACAAAAGGGATGACTGTGCCTTTGAATTCACGGTAGCGGTAGATTTCCCTTACTGCGTCGAGGTCCCTTTCACCGGTCTGATGCAGGAACTGGACCCTTTCCCGGAAAGGCTCCATATACGCAAGCGATTCACTGACGGCCTTATTTATCGCGCTCGCTCCGAGGCTGCCTCCGAATACAAAGATGGTAAAGAGACCGCTGTCCAGGCTGAAGTTCCTGCAGCCCCTTTCCCTGTCCCCTGTCAGTATTTCAGCTCTCACCGGATTGCCTGTCAGATAAGACTTTTCAGGAGGGAAAAACTCTATGCTTTCATGATATGTCACTGCTATGGTATCAACGAATTTGCCGAGTAACTTGTTGGCAAACCCGGGGAGCGTGTTCTGCTCATGGATCATCGTGGGTATTCCCATCATGGAGGCACAGAGAACAACAGGGCCAGAGCTGTAGCCGCCAACGCCCAGTACGATGTCAGGATCGATCTCCTTCAGTATCTTCCGGGAGTCTTTCAGGGAAACAGGTATTGTAAGAAGGGACTTCATGGTATGCATGAGGTCCTTGCCGACAAGCCCTTCAGACCTGATGAAGCGTACATCAAATCCTTCCTTCGGTATGATCTTTGCCTCCATCCCCCTTGCGGTCCCAACAAATGTGACCCTTCCGTCAGGGAATTTCTTTTTGAATTCCCGCGCGATCGCAATAGCAGGGAATATATGCCCGCCCGTGCCTCCTCCTGCAATGATGATCTTCATCTTCTCCTTCTCCCGTGACTGTTGTATCTGGCAAAATGGTCCGCAGCTGACCTCTGCTCTGTCATTGTGTTCTCACTGTTCTTTGCTATATTCATCAGCATCCCCACTGCCGCCATATTGATAAGCAGCGCCGACCCTCCGTAACTGATAAAGGGCAGCGGCAGTCCTTTTGTGGGCATCAATCCGGTCGTTACTGCAAGGTTGATGACTACCTGGACGCCTATCATCATCGTCAATCCTGTTGCAAGGAAATAACTGAACGGATCGCCGGTTCTGTTTGCGACTTTAACCCCTTTTATGAAAAACCATAAAAAGAAAATAATTACTATCACGGCTCCTATGAAACCAAGCTCCTCTCCTATCAGCGAAAAAATAAAATCCGTATGTCCCTCCGGCAGAAAATAAAGTTTTTGTTTGCTCCCTCCGGGCCCAAGCCCCAATATCCCGCCGTTGCCAAATGCGATGAACGACTGAACGAGCTGAAACCCGCACCCGAGGGAATCCTTCCATGGATCAGTGAAGCACATTATCCTTTTCATCCTGTATGAAGAAGAAGTGATCAGCACATAAATAGCCGGCAGCGCAAGCAGAAACATGGCCCCTATATATCTGAGTTTCACTCCGCCCATGATCAAAAGACCCATGGTGAGGATGCCCAGGCTCATGACCGCCCCGAAATCAGGCTGAAGTATGACGATGGCCTGAAAGCCCAGCATGATCCCCATGGGGACCAGTATCCCGTACTTGAAGTCCCTCATCCTGTTAATGTTCCTGTCCATATAATGCGCCAGAAAGAAAACCATGGTTATCTTTACAAATTCAGAAGGCTGAAACGTGGTCGGCCACAGCCTGAGCCATCTCCGCGCTCCATTGGCGGATATGCCGATACCCGGAACAAATACCAGCAGCAGCATGATCAGCCCCACCGCAAGGAACACATATACAAGTCCCCTGAGCTTCTGGTAGTTCATGTGAGACAGCAGCACCATCACACAGGCGCCGATAAATATGGTGAAGAGATGGTTCATCAAATAATGAAAGCCGTTTCCGTACTTGTTCATGGACATTAAAACCGTTGAACTGTATACCATGAGTATCCCTGTGCATAAAAGCAGTATCACCGGTATAAGTATTCCGCGAATGTCTTTAGTGTTGTTCATGTTCTATCTCTGCTTTCAGTATCCTGAATCAGCGCAACCGCCTGTTTGAATTGTCTGCCCCTGTCCTCAAAATCCTGAAACATGTCGAAACTCGCGCAACCGGGTGAAAGCAATACTGTATCGCCCTGTGACGCTTTAGCAAGCGACAGTTCGACCGCGTCCTTGAGGTCAGCGGCAATGACTGTTTCCGTAACATCTCCGAGCGCTTCAGCTATCTTGCCACTCGCCTTGCCGACCAGAATGAGCGCCTTCACTCTCTTACTTACTATGTCCCTCAGGACAGAGAAGTCACTCCCCTTGTCAAGCCCGCCCATGATCAGGATAACTCGGTCAAACCCTTCAAGCGATTTCAGGACAGCGCCGATATTGGTGCCTTTTGAATCATTGATAAACCTGACCCCCCTGACCTCGCCGGCAAATTCCATCCTGTGTTCAAGGCCGGGGAAGGACGCCAGCGCCTTTGTTACTGATCCAGGGGAGCCTCCTGCAAGAAACGCTGCAAGGGATGCTGCCATGACATTTTCAATATTATGTGCGCCCTGTATCCTGAAAGTTGAAGGCTGAAGGCTGAAGGCTGAAGGGTCCATGCCGAGATCAGGCAGATCAAAATAAATCCTTCCATCTTTATAGTAGGCCCCTTTAACTTCCTTCGCCCGGCTGAAATAGAGGATATTCGGCCTTTCACTTTTCACGTGTAATTTCCCGCGTTCAAGGTTCATCAGGGCTTCATCCTCGGCATTCAGGATCAGGAAGTCCTCGCATGTCTGATTTTCAAATATCCTTGCCTTTGCATCAGTATACTCTTCCATATTTTTATATCTGTCGAGGTGATCGGGAGTGATATTGAGGATCGCCGCGATATTAGGCCTGAACTCATCTATAGTCTCAAGCTGAAAACTGGAGACCTCCGTGACGATGTAATCGGGTAACGGGTAATGGGTGACAGGTGATGGGTGGGCAAGTTGAGAATCCGTCCCTACAAATTTCAAAATTTCCTCTGTCAATGCGATACCTATATTGCCGCCAAGCAGTGTACTGAAATTAGCTTCTTTCAGCATTAGGTCAACAAGTGTTGTGGTTGTGGATTTCCCGTTTGTGCCAGTAATGCTGATAAAAGACCCTTGCCTTTGACCCAATGACCCATGCCCCATTCCTTTTATCGCCTGATACGCCAATTCAAGTTCGCCGATTATCGGAACACCTTTAAGACTCGCGCTCACAAGGAAAGGCGCTGATGCAGGAACACCCGGACTGATAACGACCACATCAGCAGAGCTGAAGGCCTCCTGGGGATTATCGCCAGTTATGACCCTGATGGACGGCCGCAGTCTTGTAATCTGCTCCCCCAGCGAACTTTCCGGTTTGCTGTCAGTGACCGTCACACGGGCGCCAAGGGTCGTAAGGAGGTTTGCAGCGCCAACACCGCTCCGGGCAAGCCCGACTACCACTATGTTCTTATCCCTGAATGTCATATTCTTTTCTTTCACTGTCATGTCAATTTCTGAAAGCTGTCAGCAGTCAGCGATCAGCAAGCAATCTGCATCTTTCGTAAATTTGGACAAGTATGGTGAAAAAACATATTGAGCGATACCTCAGCATCATTTATCCAAAAACATTCTTTTAATATGCATTCTCGTTAAATTTTAAAAATCAATCGCGTTCAAGATGTTTTTGAACCATGGCTTGTCCAAATACCAGCTTAAATAATCACCTCACCTTCAATGTCGTCAGGCTCAACAATGCCAGTACGATCCCGATTATCCAGAACCGCACGATCACCTTGGGTTCAGGCCATCCCTTCACCTCAAAGTGATGATGTATAGGCGCCATTTTAAAGACCCTCTTGCCTGTAAGCTTGAATGATGTAACCTGTATGATCACCGAAAAAGTCTCTATGACAAAGATGGCCCCTACTATCGCCAGCACGATCTCCTGTTTTGTTATGACCGCGAGGGTGCCGAGCGCGCCGCCGAGCCCTAGTGAGCCGACATCTCCCATGAAAATATCAGCAGGATAACTGTTATACCAGAGAAACCCGAGGGCCGCGCCGAACATGGCGCCGCAGAAAATTGTTAATTCTCCCACGCCGGGCAGATACAGCACCTGCAGGTACTGTGAGAATCCTGTATGCCCGGATATATATACGAATATGGCATTTGCCAGCGACGCGACCCCGACAAGTCCTATCGCGAGGCCGTCTATGCCGTCAGTCAGGTTCACAGCATTGGATGACCCGACGATCACAAGGATGATAAAAGGGATATACAACCAACTGAGATCGATCAGCCATTTCTTGAAAAAAGGGATGCTCAGCTTGGCAACATAAATGTCATTCGGGTCAAAATAAAATACAAAGCCGATGACGAGTGCCAGGAGTATCTGAGCGCCGAACTTGTACCACCCTCTCAGTCCTTTTGGGTTTTTCTTTATCACTTTCAGGTAATCATCCGTAAATCCTATAAGCCCGAAGCCTATTATCGAGGCTATCATTATCAGGACAAACTTATTGCTCAGGTCACCCCATAACAGAACACTGACAACGACAGACACAATAATAATGATTCCTCCCATCGTAGGGGTACCCTCCTTCTTAAGATGTGTCCTGGGCCCGTCGTCTCTCACATACTGGGTCATACTCAGACGTCTGAGTCTTTCTATGAGCCACGGTGCGATCACAAACGTGATGAACATAGCGGTTATAATGGCAAGCGCTGACCTGAACGTGATATACCTGAACACGTTCAGGGGCGAATAAAGATCGTGAAAATAATAAAGCAGTTTATAGAGCATTTACCGTCCTCTGATCCTCGCTGCTACCTTATCCATGTGGGTTGACCTTGAACCCTTTATTAATACGATATCACCCTGCTTCAGAATGTCCATGATGTTCCGGTTGGCCTCTTCAGAATCCCTGAATGAATAGACCTCGGTCTTTGATCCTGTGCTTTTTGTGCTAATACACGCTTCTGCTGCCAGGCTCATCATCTCTCCCACAGCTATAAATATATTTACGCCGTATTCAGCTATCATCTTCCCGAGGTCCCTGTGCGCCTGCTCAGCGAATTCGTCAAGTTCACGCATATCACCGAGCACTGCCACTGATCTGCCTCCTGACCCCATCCGGATCAGCTCTTTCACTGAGGCCTCCATTGATGATGGATTTGCGTTGTATGAATCATCGATCATTGTTATCCCGTCCACTTTATTAATTGTGAATCTCATTGAACAGGGGCTGAAGGATTCCAGCGCGGCCTTTATCTCTTCCGGTGATACACCAAGCGAGTAACCGGCGGCAGCCGCTGCGAGGGCATTATACACATTGAATATACCCTGAACAGGCAACTGTACCGGTATGGTTCCCATTTCCATGAGTTCCAGGACAAAAGAGCTCCCTTTATCAGATGATTCGATCCCCCTGGCCCTGACCTGGGATTCATTATTAATGGAGAAAGTTATGACATCACCATTGAATGTCTCTGCCTCATCGATCCCTTCTATGAGAAATCTGTCATCAGCATTGACTATTGCAATGTTGAGCCCGTGAAGAATTTCGAGCTTTGCGTCACGTACAGCGCTGTAACTGCCGAGCCTGCCCAGGTGCGCTGCACCGATATTCGTAATGATCCCATGTGTAGGGACAGCTATGTCGCACAACCTCCTGATCTCTCCCAGAGCATTCATCCCCATCTCAAGTACAACTGCCTCATGGTCATGATCAAGCCTTATCAGGCTTAAGGGCAGACCAATATGATTGTTCAGGTTGCCTTCATTCTTCAGGCTCCTGAACCTCTTTGAAAGTATCGCATACGCCATCTCTTTCGTTGTCGTCTTTCCATTGCTGCCGGTTACCGCAACAACCGGGATATCCAGCTTCATTCTTTTAAAATACGCCAGGTCCTGCAATGCCTTCAGGGTGTCTTTTACCAGGATGACCGCCTTGCCCTGAGGCAAACTCTCCGGTCTCAGCCCCACTACGGCACCGCTGCCTCTTGCCAGCGCATCGTTCAGGAACGTGTGCCCGTCAAACCGTTCCCCCTTTATGGCAAAAAATATCTCTCCGTCCCCGATCGTACGGGAATCTATCGAGACACCCATGAAGGTTTCTGGACCTTTCGTGAGAACCTCGCCTCCTGTTGCCATGATGATATCATCAACTGTTAATGCCATTGCTCTCAGCCTTATATTTTGGGTAAGTTTGGTGAAGAAATACCTTAACATCTGATGCCCAAGAGCATTCTTTTAAATATTCATTCTCCTTAGCACTTAAAAATCTATTGCATTCAAGATGTTTTTGAACCATGGCTTGTCCAAAATAATATTTATTGATTACTCATGTCAGCTCTTGGCTAACAGCTTTTTAATCTCCTCCCTCAAGACTTCCTTATCGCTGAAGTGATATCTCTTTCCCATGATCTCCTGGTAGGCCTCATGGCCTTTACCAGCGATGATCACGGTATCGCCTTCCTTTGCCATTGATACAGCTTCTCTTATAGCTTCTGCCCTGTCAGCCTGAACCGTATAATTGCTTCTACTGATACCTGCAACTATATCTTTGATTATTTCATCCGGTCTTTCACTCCGGGGATTATCTGAAGTGACGATCACAATGTCACTGAGCTCAGACGCGGCAGCGCCCATCAAAGGCCTCTTGGTTCTGTCCCTGTTGCCGCCGCACCCGAAAACGGTTATCAGCCTTCCCTTCGTTAAGGGCCTTGCCGCCTGGATGAGTTTCTTCAGGGCATCGTCTGTGTGCGCGTAATCAATCAGACATAAAAAAGCCTGCCCTTCGTATATGGTTTCAAATCTTCCGTCCACAGGTTTAGTATTAAAAATACCCTGCTGTATGACCTCTTCTTTTATACCCAGAGAATATGCTATCCCGACTGACATGAGAACGTTATAGATATTGAATTGTCCCATTAATTGTGAAGTTATCCGAAATCTGCTTTCCGGTGTTAACACATCAAACGAAAGTCCAGGCACACAGGTGTTTTTCAGTCTGTGTTCTGTATTCTGCGTTCTGCGATCTGCTATATTCTCCGCCCGTATCATTGCTCCATCCTCAAGGCCGCAGGTCACTACGTTACCCTTTAGGCTTTGAGACAGGGTCCTCAGTCTCGGATCATCCCAGTTCACTACCGCTGCTCCGCCGGGTGCAAGATATTCGAATATCCTGCATTTCACCCGGAAATATTCATCCATAGTGCCATGGAAATCGAGGTGGTCCTGAGAGAAATTGGTGAAAGCTGCTGACCTGAAAGAACATCCCTCTATCCTTTTAAGGGCGAGTGCGTGGGAAGAAACCTCAAGTACCGCATAGTCCATGTTATTATACACCATCTCGCTCAAGCACCTTTGCAGGTCGAGTGACTCAGGTGTCGTATGCGACGACGCCCTCTGCTCATCTCCGGTAATATAGCAGATGGTCCCCAGAAGACCCGCCCTGCTGCCGCCTGCATCAATAATATTTTTTACGACAAAACTTGTCGTTGTCTTGCCGTTCGTTCCTGTGATACCGATCAGTGATAAACGTTGGGAGGGCTTGCCGTAAAAGGCAGCGGAAACGAGCGCCAGCGCTTCCCTGCTGTCAGCTACTTCAATGAAAGCAGCGTTATTCTGAACTGCGCGTTGCAATACATCTTTTAAATCAGCCGCCGCCTTTTCCGAGATAATGGCAGCAGCCCCCCTGTTTACCGCATCCTGTATGTAATGATGCCCGTCAACGGAAAATCCCCTGACGGCAACAAACAAATAACCCTCTCTTACAGATCTTGAATCATAAGCGATCCCCCGGATCTCCGTATCGAGAGGGCCGGTTGTCCGTGTAAAACTCAGACCCTCTAACAATTCTGATATCGTCATCTACTGACAAGATATATTTTATTCTCATCTGTTTCCATCGGCACATCGAGATATGCAAATGTATGCTCAATAATGTTCTTGAATACCGGAGCCGCTACAAGCCCTCCGTAGGTTGCTCCCTGCGGTTCTGAAATGACAACGATCAGCGCGACCTTCGGGTTGTCAGCAGGCGCAAACCCCACAAATGAACTCACAAACCTGCTCCTGGAGTAGCGGCCTGTTTCCGGATCGAATACCTGGGCCGTGCCGGTCTTGCCTGCCACCAGATTGCCTTTCACGGATGCCTTCTGTGCCGTGCCGCCCTCTTCGACTACTGTCTTCAGGATATCCCGCATCAACGCCGCAGTCGTTTTCGAGATAACCCTTCTCTCCTCTGTCGGCACGCTCTTTTTAATGACCTTCCCTGAAGGTGATATTATCTCTGAGACAATATATGGCTTCATCAGCGTCCCACCGTTTGCAATGGCGCAATAGGCCCTCAGCATCTGCAATGGCGTCACCCCGATCTCCTGGCCTATCGACAATGCCGCGAGTGATGTGCCGGACCAGTTTTTCACTCCCCTGAGGATACCCTTTACTTCCCCGGGAAAATCTATACCCGTCTTCTCTCCAAATCCAAACTTCCTGAGATAATCATAATATTTCGTTTCCCCGAGTCTCTGGCCGATCTTTACTGCTCCCACGTTTGAGGACTTCTGAATGACCTCCTGAAAACTGAGGATCCCATGCCTGTGGACATCATGAATCGTTTTTCCGCCAACTACGATCGTGCCTTTAGAAACATCGAATATATCTCTCAGGCTGACCTTTTTTTCCTCAAAAGCTGCTGAGGCAAGCATGGACTTCATTGTTGACCCTGGCTCATAGAGATCGGTGATAGCCCTGTTGCGCTTCTCTTCACCGTCAGCCTCTGCAGGTGAATTAGGGTCAAATGTCGGCCTGTTAGCAAGCGCAAGTATCTCTCCTGTCGCGGGGTTCATCATGATCGCTGTAGCAGCCTTTGCCTTGTGCTCTTCCATGGCGTTCTCCAGTTCCCTTTCGACAATATATTGGAGTCCCTCATCAACCGTAAGGATAATATTATTCCCAGGGACAGCTTCCTTTATATCGCCAGCGAGGCTCTTGCCGCGCGCGTCAACGCCGAAAGAAACGCTCTTGACCTCACCTTTTAAATACTCATCATATAAAAGCTCGATCCCCGCAATGCCCTTGTCATCAATATTTGAAAAACCCATTATATGTGAAGCGACATGTCCCTTTGGATAGAACCGCTTCGGTTCTGTTACAAAGCCTATCTCCCCATCCTTGAATGGCGCGCGAAGACCTTCAAGTCTACGGCTGGTTTCCAGATCCATCCTGCGGGCCAGCCACGCAAAACCCTTTTCCTTTCTTTTTTGCAGCAAGCCGTTGATCTCTCCTGCGGAAACCTTTATGATCGGCGCGATCTGCGAAGACAACTGCCGTGTGTCTTTGACCTTTACCGGGACCACGTAGAGAGAATCTGTTTCTATATTGGTTGCCATTTCTTTAAAGTTCCGGTCCCATATTGCTCCCCTTTGAGGCGTCAGTGCCTTTTCCTTTATATACTGCTGGGTAGCCCGTTCTGAAAGTTTCTCGTGGTCAAGTATCATGAGGTTCACAAGACGGAACCCTATAACAGCAAACCCGAAAAGGATCGCAGTAAAGATCACCACTCCCCTTTTCCTGCTGTTCTCAAGCGGAAGCTGCCTCGTATCTTCGTCCCAGAGCTTCCTCTCCTCGACTTTCTGTCTGTTTCTTTTTATCATTACTCTGTGCCTCTGAGCCTTTGTCCCTTTGTGCCTTCTTCAGTCATGCTCATCCCAGAAAACTATCACGCCGTGACCTCAAGTAAGTTGCTGGTTGTTAGTTTTCAGTTGTTAGTTTTAGTCGAACAACTAAACACTAACAACCGTCTTTATTTCAGTGACGCCTTGTACGGCCCTGCGACAGGCGCCCGTTTCACGTAATATACGTTTTCCCTTACCGGAAGAGTCATGCCGAGACTGTTAAGGGCGACTTTCTCTATCTTCTCCGTCGAATAATGGCTCGCCCTTTGAGCTACAAGCATCTTCCTCTCTCGTCCAAGCTCTGCCCGCGTCCTGCCGAGGTCTCCGAGTTCATATTCCAGATTGACCACAGCCGCCTTCAGCCATATGATCGCAAAAAGGCAGATGATGAAATAAAGAGGGAAACAAAGTTTCAGCAGACTCCTTTTTTTGCTGTTTTTTGATCTACGTTTGGTCATATTCTCTCCCCGACCCTGAGCTTTGCGCTCCTCGATGAAGGGTTCAGTCTTTGCTCCTCCTGGCCCGGGACCAGAGGCTTTCTTGTTATAATGTTAAAGATTCCTTCGCTTGCAAGTTTTTTAAATGCGTTCTTCACGATCCTGTCCTCAAGGGAATGATATGACAGGACACAGAACCTCCCGCCCTCGGCAAGGATCTCAGCACCTGAGAAAATTACTGACGACAGCTCTTCAAGTTCCCTGTTCACTTCTATCCTCAAGGCCTGGAATGTCCTCGTGGCAGGATGTATCCTGCCTTTCCTGCCGACTGCCTTTTCAATTATCCCGGCGAGTTCCGAGCATAACTGCACTGCTTTTTTCCTGCGTGCATAGACGATCCCCTTGGCTATCCTCCGGCTGAATCTCTCTTCCCCGTACTTCCATATGATATCCGCGAGTTCATGCTCGGAATACCTGTTCACCACCATCTCGGCAGTCAATTCCTGGTTTTGGTCCATCCTCATGTCCA
>QZKC01000012.1 GCA_003599425.1 Nitrospiraceae bacterium
CATATCTGCTGACACCGCCGGACTTACAGCTACGTTAGCAAAGATCCCCTTGTCGTGAAGCATCTTCGTCATGATAAAGGCCTTCTGGTCTTCGCCCACAATAACAGGGATTATAGGGGTCTCGCTCCTGCCAGTATCAAATCCAAGGGCTTTGAGACCGCTCAGCATCTTATTGGTATTGCACCACAGACGGTCTCTCCGTTCAGGCTCCTGCTCGATAATATCCAGCGCAGCGCTTACTGACGCCACTGAAGCGGGAGGAGGGCTTGCACTGAAGATCAGAGCCCTCGCAAAATGTTTTATGTAATGGACCACTTCATCTGATGCGGCAATAAATCCACCGATGGAGGCAAGAGACTTTGAATACGTCCCCATGATCAGGTCCACTTCGCTCTCAAGACCAAAGTGCTCTGCGGTCCCACGTCCTGTCTTGCCAAGTACGCCAATCCCGTGAGCATCATCCACCATGACACGCGCACCGTACTTTTTTGCGAGCCTTACAATATTGGGGAGGTCGGCAATGTCCCCTTCCATGCTGAAGACCCCGTCAACGATTATTAATTTCCCTTTGCCGTTGTTCTGCTGCAGAAGCCTCTCAAGATCATCCATATCATTATGCCGGAACTTTTTTATCTCCCCGAAAGACAGCCTGCATCCGTCAATGATGCTCGCATGGTCCATTTTATCGATCAGTATCACATCATCTTTTCCTGCAATAGCTGATATCACGCCGAGGTTTGTCTGAAACCCGGTTGAAAAGACCAGCGCAGCTTCTTTCCTCATGAAACGGGCCAGCCTCTGTTCGAGTTTGACGTGAATGTCGAGGGTCCCGTTTAAAAATCTGGAGCCCGCACAGCCGCTGCCGTATTTCCTGACCGCCTCGATGGCGGCTTCCTTTACTTGTGGATGGTTGGTCAGTCCAAGGTAGTTGTTGGAGCCGACCATGACCATCTTTTTCCCTTCAACGGTCACCTCGGGGTCCTGCGCGCTCTCTATGACGCGGAAATACGGATATATCCCTGCTGCCACAGCCTCTCTTGCAGCTAGGAATTTTGAGCACTTGTCAAATATATCAGCTTCTTTTTTCACAGCCATTTGTGAATTCTGTACCAGTCCGCCGTCCATATTATCCCCTTTTTCATATCCACCGCAGGTTGAAAATTAAGATCCTTCTTTGCCCGTGTGACATCGCATACCCACTCTGGATACATGATTTCCCTGATCTTATCGCTGTTGATTATGATATTTTCCCCAGTAATTTTACTAATTCCGTCACTAAAAAAGCCAATAACAGACAAAAGAGATTTGGGTATTCTCACCCTGACGGTTTTCACTCCGAGTGCCGACGATATCCCGCTTATTATCTCACTGTTGGAATATACTCCTCCGTCAGAGATAAAATATGTTTTCCCTGCAGCAATCTCACTTTCCGCCGCAAGGATAACGCCCTCCACGAGATCATCCACATATAAAAGCGATGTGCGTCCGTCACCCCAGTACGGAGTAAATCCCCGGCCGATGCTTTTGAAAAGCAGGAAGAAGTCCTTGTCCCTCGGCCCGTAAACAACAGACGGCCTGAGGATGGTAGCCGGAATTGAAGAGGCATATTTAAGCACAGCATATTCTCCGTTGAGTTTGCTCTTTCCATACTCCGACACCGGATGAGGAGTTTCGTCTTCGGTGGGGAGGGAACCGCCGATACGCGGGCCAAAGGCTGACAGGCTGCTCAGATACAGGAATCTTTTTATTCCCGGAGCGGTCTCCGATGCAGCTTCTATGAGGTTTTCAGTCCCTTTTGCATTGACAGCATAAAAATGCTCCCTGCTGACTGCCTTGGTTAATCCCGCAAGATGAAAGATATAATCCTGACCTCTTACACAGGCATCCAGTGAATTCCTGTCAGAACAGTCCCCCTCAATTAGCCTGACATCAACGCCGTCAAGCCATGTGAGGTTTGAAGTCTTTCTGACGAGACAGGTGACCTTATACCCTCTCTTTGAAAGTGCGGCTGCGAGATGGCTGCCGATAAAACCTGTTGCCCCGGTGACAAGAGCTTTCATGTGGTATCAGACTTTACACAAACAACAAGGATTGAGTCAACCTGAAAATATAATTACAACAGGCAGAGACGCCTTCAAAACCTCTATAAAACAACAGATCAGTTACAATCCTTGTATTTGATACTCTGCATAAAACTATACCGCTCAAGACAGTGTCTGTAAATTTTCAACGGTGTTGCTGATAGAGCTTTTTCAGTCGTCTCTGCCTGTCGTACTATGCTATCAAATGTATTTTTCAGATCATGACAAACACTCTACTTCCCGCCCAGCACTATCATCAAAAACCCGGTGAGCATCATCAGGGCGCCGACCGTTTTCTCGGCGATCTTTTCTTCCCTGAAAATGAAATAGCCGTATATAATGCTGAAAAGGAGACTCGTCCTTTTGACCGAGATCATGTAGGCGACCTTTGTCATGCTCATTGCTGTCATGTGGAAGATGATCATCAGGGATTGCGTAATGCCTATCGCGGAGAGGGGGATGATATCTTTCCTTGTCATCCTGATCTTTCCCTTATTCATGATAAGGGTTATCGGCGTGAACAGGAGCGCTATGAGCATGAAATAAAAACTTCCGAAGAACACTGCTGAAGAATTCGATATCGCAACTTTTCCGAGTGATGAAGTCATGCTGTAAATGAAGGCGACGATGATCATCAGCACACAGCCCTTATCCCTGAATATCGCCTTAAAAGGCTCTGCTAATGAATGCCTGATCTTGTGGAAACTCAGCATATAGCTTCCCAAAGCCATGAGGACAATGCCGACCCCTCCTGAAAAAGATATCCTCTCTCCGGCTATGAAGTAAGAAATCACGATAAGGAAAAGAGGTGTCAGGGCGAGAAAAGGCATTGTCAGACTTATGGGTGAAATTTTTAACGCACGGGTATACAGGATTATCGCTGTTATTTCCAGAGGGATGGCACAGAGTGTGGCTGTCCAGAAGGTCCTGTTCAGTGGGGGAACCTCTATGAAGAAGAGACTCGCGGCAAGCAGCGGCAATGCAAATACAAGGCGCGCCCACGCGACAAAATATTCATCGCCCGTGGCAAGGACTCTCTTGGTCAGCATGTCGCTCGTGGCAAGAAAGAAGGCTGTCAGAAGGGCGTAGATGATCCACATGAAAAAAAATCACCCTCCCCTTTATCCCCTCACGTCAAGGGAGGGGAAATTATACGATGCTGATTGATAACTATATCCCCTCTCCCCTTGCGGGAGAGGGGAAGGGTGAGGGGTATTTTCAATTTTCAATGCCATAGTCCTTGATCTTTGTCAGCAGCGTCTTATAGCTCACCTTGAGCAGTTCTGCCGCACGGGTCTTATTGCCGTGAGTGCTTTCGAGCGCTTTCCTGATCCTCAATGTTTCTGCGGCTCTCAGCGCTGTGCCAGCGGCATCTTCGAGGGTGCCGTCGAGCGGGATGTTCATGAGCATTGATTCAGCAGAAACCAGGGGGCTCATTCTCAGATGTTCGCGTGTTATCGTATCTGTTTCGCAAAGGATCATGGCCCTCTCAATAACGTTTTCGAGTTCCCTGACATTCCCTTTCCATGAATATGCTTTCAGGGCATCCAGTGCCTCATCGCTGATATTCCTGTGCGGGATATTCATCTCAGCAGAATATTTGGATATGAAATGCTCAGATAGAAGAAGTATATCTTCCCTCCGTTCCCTGAGGGGCGGAATGACGATTGGGAAAACACTCAGGCGGTAATAGAGGTCCTGCCTGAAAGTTTTCCCGGCTACCGCAGCTTCGAGATCTTTATTGCTTGCTGCAATGATCCTGATGTCCACCTTTACAGGATGTATTCCCCCTACCCGGTCTATTTCACCTTCCTGCAAAGCCCTCAAAACCTTGGTCTGCAGGGTCATGTCCATATCTCCGATCTCATCAAGGAAGACCGTGCCTTTGTCCGCAAGCTCGAACTTGCCGGGCTTCTTTTCAGCAGCCCCTGTAAAGGCGCCTCTTTCGTGGCCGAACAGCTCGGATTCAAGGAGCTCGCGCGGGATTGCGGCGCAGTTTATAGCCACAAAAGGGAATTCCTTTCTCGGGCTCAAATCATGGATCGCCCTTGCAAAAAGCTCTTTGCCAGTGCCTGATTCGCCGATCAGCAGGACAGTCGTCTTTGCCGGAGACACTTTCCTGATATTTTCTGCGACCTGCTGCATTGCAGAACTCTTACCTACGATTGTGGGCATGCCGACATGTTTCGAAAGCGCATCTTTCAAAAGAAGGTTTTCGGTGACGAGCCTCCTGTTCTTAAGCGCCCTATCGATTAGGAGGCGAAGGTGATCCGTATCAAGCGGCTTTGTGATGAAATCGTACGCGCCGAGCTTTATGGCTTTGACAGCGGTCTCAACAGTACCGAAGGCAGTCATTAAGATGACCGGCATCAGTGGGTTTTCCTCCTTTGATGCCTTGAGGACTTCTATACCGTCTTTCCTGGGCAACTTCAGATCAGTAAGGACAAGAGCGGCCCTGTTTTCCCTGATGCGTTTTATCCCCTCAGCACCATCGCGGGCAATGACCACATCGTATCCGTCAAGCTCAAGGGTCTCCCTCAACATATTCGCCATGGATTCTTTGTCTTCTACGATAAGGATTGTTTCCATTTTATTGTCTCGTTTCCATTACTACAGTGTAGCTCCAATTAATTAGCCATGGTATATGACCTATGCGTGAACTGATATTTATGTGATTCTTGTTTATATCTATGTGTTACTTACAACTTATTTGTGAAAATGAATTATTATCAATACGTTGAATAATCGTTTCGTCTAACTACATCTAAATACATCTGAATTACATCTAAACTTTATACTATCTTTTATAACTATGAACAACTCTAGTCAGTTGTCTATTTGAAGCGGGGAATATCAATCGGCAATCCTACTCTCATGAAAAATCTGGCGTATGCTTGTGAAAGATGCTCTCTGTAAGGCGGGAGCAGTCTCAATCTTTTGTCTTGTCTTTGGGCAATATCAATAACAAGATTAAATGGCAAACTGTATGACTGCCTGAAATCAACTACTGCATATTCTCTCTCAAAATCATCAATCCCACATTTATTTAAAAGATGATACCCCGGTACATTACCTTGACGCAAAGCCTCCTTTCCCTCTAGTTTCTTGAAAAAATCATTTTCCTTTTCCAAGTCGCCTAATGACCATATCGGGCAGACAAGAACCAAATCGAGCTTCTTGAGAACAAGATCGCATGACTGGCTCATAACAATTACATCATATTCATCAATGTCACCGGTGGGGGACTCGTCTTCTTTAAATAAAGACGCTGTTGTGGGGATAAAAACAGGGCAGGACAAAAAGAAATCTCCCTGCAGTACAGGCTCTTTATTGTCAACTATCTCATACCATGGGAAATCTCTTTTTTGCATCTTATCAAATAGTATCGATATAGGGATACTCCGGAATGAATATTCTCGGTTTCGCTTTCCTTATCCTTCTTATCTTGAATTTAACAGTACGTCTTCTTTTAGGTGGCATTTTCACAAAAATATCATGCTCCAGCATTTCTTCCGGAATAACTTCTGCAGACCTATAAGTTTCATTAGTAAAAAGAATAGAAACTGTTGCGGGATGGGATGTTGTTTCGAGCCAGGGAAATGTTCCCTCATATAAAAGCCCCCTCACAGGATACTGAATGAAACTCAAGAATTCCCTATCCTCGCCATCGGTAGAGCTTGAACCAAGCATAAACGTTGGACTAATTTTTAAATGTGTTGATGAAATATTATCGAGTATCATTCGAATCTCCTTTCCAACTCTCCTTTTATTAATTTAAAAAACCAATCGTCTGTTAAATCATGAGCATCATTCAGCCACTTTCGTATGTTATCGGTCATTTGAAATGCGCTCTCTCCTGTTGACTGAACCATTGTTTCCCATATTAATCCATCGGCATTTGCTTTTTTGCCCCTGATAAATCTCAAATGAATGATGCCATCAGGCTTTTGGCAAGGAAAAGAGAATCTCCAATCAAAAGATGAAGGAACAGATTCAACGCCTGTCCCATTGAACAGATCGGGATATAATTCGATGCTGGTTTTCATATGATTTGATAGAAACTTAAAAATATTATCAGATTGATAATTGAATTCAACGGCGTCTATATATCTTAAAAGCAAACTATTTATTTTGATATTTTCCGGTTGAGGATATGACTCAAAAAGAGAGGCAACTGCCACTAAAACTTTTTTTTCAAAATCCTCCCATATATATCCTGCTGTATCATTAACAGTGAGAATCCCCGGGCCTATTTGTATTAGTGGCCATTCATTTTCACCTTTCCTGAACCTGTGCTGAATTACATATCCAGCCATATCATCAGGCAGTGAGGACGCGGGTAAAGACTCATGATAGGGGTATTCTTCCTTTAGTTTAGAATATAGACTGCCAACAAGGATTTTATAGTGAGGGTCAACCTTGATACCTTGACTGATTTCTTTTAACTCCCATCTTAATTCAAAGATGGCTTCAATAAGCGGTTTGTTCTCTAATCGCTTCCTCGGCATCACCCCTCCCTCCTGATAATATTAACATAACATTTAGGCTTTTGGTTTATAAATAATTTTTTCTCCTTACCATCCCGATCCATTCGATTGATGTCGTAGCAGTTACGTAATCGTCGCAATAAAATACTCCATCCCCTGATAGGTGCACCATATCTCGACAGCCGTGCATTTGATTTCAGGTAAATCAAAACTCTTCCTTTTTAGTAACTCCTTTTTTCCTGTTGCAGTTAGTATGGACGATTTGAAAGTTACCATGCTCGTCAGGCCCCTGAATTCCAAGAGGGATCGCGTGATCTCCTTCTATATCGTCCATGATAAATATCGATGTCTCGCATAACGGACAGATATTATTCTGTTTCTTAATTAATTCATTTTTCTGCTCACGTGTAAGCCGAATCTTTCGCTCAGCTACCGCATACTTAGCTTTAAATGCGGATACGGCAGACATGAATGGAGCTATTTCCGTTTCAGCTTCTTTGCTTTCCTTCTTCATCGAGCGTAGCAAGTCATTCAGGTCGTTACGTATTTCGTCTCGCCTGCGTATAGCAACTTCAGGAGTGATGTCATATAACAAATACCAGAGCGCATAGAAATCGTGGTTTCGTCGAACGTACCAGTGTCTTCCTGCTACATTGAAAAGACTTGTGAGTTGTTTATCAAGGAATGAATCATCTTCCGTATCTTTATTTATTAGAATAGTACGTACTTTTCTAATAAATGCCTCGGTTTTCTTGACAGCCTCGGAGATCTCTTCTTTTTCTTTCATATCAGAGGATATGGTTGCCATGTCCATCATGAGAGTTACAGCCGCCTTTTGTTTAATGCGAACTCCAATACCCAATGGCGTACGAAATACATCAACTACGTTATCTATCGGCGCTTGTGCTGATGACTTGGTTAGTTGCGTGTATGACAAGTATGTAAGAATTGTAATCAATTCCTCATTGCGCATTCGCTTGGTGTCCCGAGTAATGCAGAACCATGAGCTGTGTTTACTTGTCACCTGCTTGATAGAATCAATGATGTCTTTATCCGCATATGAATTCCACATCTCAAATGTATTATCTTTTATTGGATAAGGTCTGCTGTTAAGACGGATAAAGAGGTCAACGGGACTAAATCCCTTATTGAACTTCTCGTCAATTGTGATAATGGACAGGTTATAATCCCAGATTCTATTTTGTAGGCTGGGATCGAGATCCTTAAAAGTCTTTCCTGTCAAATCCAGAATTCTAAGCTTTTTAAGAGGAAAGTTGTTCTTATTTGAGTATACCTGTTCCCCTTTTTCGTTTAAGAAAGGACTTCCAAGGTATCCTATTATTGACAGGATACGCTGCTGACCATCAATGATCTCACAAACGCCGTCCGTTCTCCTGAATGCATACAATGGAGGTAATTTAATGCCAAGGAGCATGCTTTCGATAATGCCGCTTGATTTTGTAGGGTTAATCACTTCGTTTCTTTGGTATGACGGACGGAGAAGGAATCTGCTACGCAGAATATCACGGCAAAGGTCTTCCACGCTAAGTGATGTCGGGTCTTGTTTTTCAATCCTTGTAAAATGGTCAGAATCATCACCTGAAACTTCATCATTCTCTTTAGTGTTAGTCCGTTGCTTCCTAAGATAGGGGATAGATGAAATGCCATAAGAATTCTCAAGGAAAGACGCCATTGTGCTGTAACGATTTAAAAATTGTCTGTAAAAGAATTGGGGTTCAGCCGGGGCATACACTCTCTCATTCAACCGGTAAAGATCCAGCAGGGCTTCCTTCTTTTCATCTATCAGCAGGTCAGCAGTATGACCTTCAAGTTCCATAATTGCAAGAGCCCAGTAGACAACCTCATTCCAGAACTTTGTAGGCTTTATGTTATTCTCGGCAAAAAAAGTTCCCAGTTGCTTAGTAAGTATCACTCGCTTAGTAAAATCTCTATATAATGACTGAACGTCTGTATCTGTTTCACTAAATCGTTCGTAAAATTGCTGGAGCGTTTCTTTTTTACGAGTTGACAAGATTGGCATATTGGCGCATACAAGTAGGAATCGAACTTCCTGCAAAACCTTTTCCATAACATCAGGCGCATGGATATCAGATATTCCAAGAAATAGATTCACAAAATGGCCATACAAGCATTCATTTTTCTGAAACTTACGTTTAAGATACTGAGTGGGTTCATCTGTGATATAGACGGCCTTCTCAATATCAACTCCTCGCAATGGTGTAATGCCTGAATTATAGCGCCGAAATATTTCTTTCTTGAGCATGTCTTGCGCATGCTCGTCAACTGACTCAGGGTTTACAACAGAAAAACGAATCTGTCGCAGTTTGGCGTCAAAAAAAAAGTTTTTGTCTTCTGGTGACAGGTCATCAAATCGTTTGTGGGCAATGTCTTTGCGAACGGCCAATCCTTTTGGTGACAGGGGAAACTGATTCCCCTGATACCTCAGAAGAGTTTCGAACCGCTGGCGGCCATCAATAACTTCAAAACCGCCGGAAGACTCATAGAATATTAAAGGGGGGACTTCCGTTCCAATCAGAACGCTTTCTATAAAATATGTTGCCTTGTTTTTATCCCATACATAGTGACGTTGATAGTAGGGCTGGTAATTAATGCGCGACAGAAGTCGGGGATTCAACAGTGACTCTATCGTCTTCAGGTCCGCCTCAATCTTTATCTGCGTTGAGAGCATTTGTCGCGATTCCTGTGCATTGGCGATCAATCTATCATCGGTCTCGTAGTCATAATTTGGTAGCTCGCTCTCCTGTTTCTCAATGCGGATTTTCTTTGACTTTAAAACGCCTATGTCATGTGAGCACGGCTCACAGCCCGATTTCAATATTGTCCGCATATGAACAGACGTCTTCCATTCATATAGGCATGTTTTACATTTCCACCAGACTCGTTGGTGACTCTTTGATGTCACGTCTCGCGGTGTCAGATTGCCATTTCTTGTTGGATGCCATTCAGCAGCAATATCCGGGAAACATGTGGCAAGTGAGTTCTTCTCAGAGGCTATGCGACCTGTGCAATTTGGGCATCCTTTATCTTGCTTTGTCCTGATAAACAGCGATGTCGTCCATTCGTGAGCACAGTCATGACATAGCCAAACAACCCGTTCACGGCTCCATGGCGAAAGTTTAGAAGGATCAAGGTCGGAATTTTTTGTGGGGTGCCAGTCCTTTAAAAGATGGGGATACAGAGTGACAAGAGATTCTCCTGCCTTAAATTTTTTACCGGCACAGATCGGACAGCGGTGGCCAAGTCTTACTCTGTTATTAACCGAGGCGTCCCATTTATGTGTTGGATCTTTTATGCATTTCCACCAAAACTTTCTTGAACTTCCAGCGGAAATAGAATATGGATCAATTCCAGCGTTTTGCTCGTAATCCCACTCATGTAGTAATTCCGGCTTTGCTTCTGGAAATGGAGGAAGTTTCTTCATACTTCTCTTGCCTTGTTATTCTTTGACATTTAATTTATTAGTAAGACAACGTTGGCAATGTGCTGAAATTATAACAAATACATTGTCTCATTAGTAATAAAAACGTAGCCTCAGCCATTCCCCTAAATTCACGAAACTACTACTGTCTCTATGAAGACAGCTTCTTCTTCAGCAGCTCATTCAAAACCTTCGGGTTTGCCTTGCCCTTTGTCGCCTTCATGATCTGACCCGCAAAGAATCCGAGGAGTTTTTCTTCGCCTGCCCTGAACCGTTCAACTTCCTTCGGGTTCTTCTCCAGTATTTCATTCACGATCTTCTCTATCTCGCCCTCATCGCTCACCTGTACCAGTCCCTTTTGCTTTACAATAACATCGGCTTCTTTGCCTGTTTTATACATTTCTTCAAAAACGGTCTTGGCGATCTTGCCGCTGATTATGTTTTGATCTATCATCTTCAATAAGCCGACAAGCTGTGCGGGCCTGAGTTCGGATTCCTCGATCTGTTTGCCTTCTTCATTGAGGAGCCTCATGAACTCGCCCATCATCCAGTTGCTCACGGATTTTGGGTCGCCGCCAAGCTTCACCGCCTGCTCAAACCACTCTGCAATTGCTCTTTCAGATGTGAGCAGTTCAGCATCCTGTTCGGGAAGGCCATACTGACTGGTAAACCTTTGCCGTCTTGCATCAGGCAATTCGACAAGCTGCGACTTCAACTGTTCAATCCACTGGTCATCGACTTTTACAGGCACAAGGTCAGGGTCAGGAAAATACCTGTAATCGTGCGCCTCTTCCTTGGACCGCATGGATTCAGTTATGCCCTTTGCTGTGTTCCAGAGCCTTGTCTCCTGGATAATCCTCCCGCCTTCATTCAATATTTTTATCTGCCGCTTTATCTCGTAATCAAGGGCCTTCTCAACATACTTGAAGGAATTCATATTCTTGATCTCGGTCTTTGTGCCAAACTCCTTCTGTCCAACCGGCCTGATCGAAACATTCGCATCGCATCTCAGGGAGCCCTGCTCCATGTTCCCGTCACACACTCCGATATAGCGGACCATCGCGCGCA
This sequence comes from Nitrospiraceae bacterium, assembly GCA_003599425.1. Taxonomy (GTDB): domain Bacteria; phylum Nitrospirota; class Thermodesulfovibrionia; order UBA6902; family UBA6902; genus SURF-23. Next base: position 11,097 of record QZKC01000012.1, read on the forward strand.
ACTTTTTTACGAACTCAGCAGCTTCCAGCGGACTGCGGATGTCGGGTTCTGAAACAATCTCCATCAGGGGCGTGCCAGCCCTGTTCAGGTCGACAAGGCTGTGGCTGCCAGCCCCTTCATGGATGTTTTTCCCTGCATCTTCTTCAAGATGTATCCGCGTGAGGCCTATTTCTCTGGTTTCACCGTTTGCTGTAATTTTTACAAAACCATGCTCGCATATAGGAAGTTCATACTGGCTGATCTGATAACCTTTCGGAAGGTCAGGATAGAAATAGTTCTTCCGGGCAAACCTGCTGTAAGGCGCAATGGTACAATTCACGGCAAGGCCTGTCTTTATCACATACTCGATAGCCTTCCTGTTCGCAACAGGCAAGACGCCGGGCATGCCAATGCATACAGGGCATGTCTGTGTATTCGGCTCAGAGCCGAACTTTGTCGAACACCCGCAGAACATCTTTGATTCTGTCAGCAACTGCGCGTGTATCTCAAGGCCTATGACCGCTTCGTAGTTCATGCTCTCTACTCTCTACTTTTTACTTTCTACTTCTTTAAAATCCGGCTTTTTCATATGCCAATCCGTTGACTGCTCGTAAGCGTATGCCGCTTTCAATATAGTTTCTTCATCAAAATGTTTCCCGATCATCTGCAATCCTACCGGCAGGTTAGCTGAAGTGAAACCGCAGGGAAGCGATATGCCAGGGACACCTGCAAGATTTACTGATATGGTGAAGATGTCAGCGAGATACATCTGGAGAGGGTCATCGGTTTTTTCACCGGCCTTGAATGCAGGCGTCGGCGCTGTAGGAGTAACGATCACATCGACCTTCTCAAACGCCTTTTCGAAATCCTGCTTTATCAGTGTCCTCACCTGCTGGGCCTTCCTGTAGTACGCATCATAATATCCGGATGATAAGGCATATGTTCCGAGGATTATCCTCCTTTTCACTTCTGCGCCGAACCCGGCCTCTCTTGTATTCATATACATATCGAGGAGGTCTTTCCCTTCGACCCGCAGACCATATTTCACCCCATCATACCGGGCAAGATTGGATGATGCCTCAGACGTGGCAAGAATGTAATATGCTGCAACCGCATAACCGGTATGAGGAAGTGATATCTCAATGGGTATCGCGCCAAGCGACTCAAGGTGTCTGATCGCCTGTGTGACTGACTGCTCCACTTCTCTGTCCATCCCCTCTCTGAAATATTCATTCGGGATACCCAATTTCATCCCTTTTATGTCTCTTCCAAGAACAGATGTAAAATCCGGTACAGCCAGGTTAGCTGACGTTGAATCGCAGAGGTCATGACCGCTGATTGCATTTAGCAAGATAGCTGCATCCTTAACATTTTTTGTTATGGGGCCGATCTGATCAAGGGACGAAGCAAATGCAACGAGTCCATACCGGGAAACCCTTCCGTATGTGGGTTTCAGTCCCACCACTCCGCTGAATGACGCAGGCTGCCGTATCGACCCTCCGGTATCCGAACCAAGCGCCGCAATGCACATATCAGCAGCAACTGCTGCCGCTGAACCACCGCTTGAGCCTCCCGGCACTCTTGCCAGATCCCAGGGGTTCTTTGTATGGCCGAAAGCCGAGTTCTCTGTGGACGAGCCCATCGCAAATTCATCGAGATTGGTCTTACCGATCAAAACGCACCCCTGTTCCTTCAGTTTTTTTGTAACAGTGCTTTCATAGGGCGGGATAAAGTCTTCAAGCATCCTGGATGCACAGGTGGTCTTGAGTCCTTCTGTACAGATATTGTCCTTTATTGCTACCGGAATCCCTGGCAGACCATGTCGTGTATCTGGAGAAATCTCTTTCGCTGCTTTCAGTGCAGCCTGTTTGTTCAGAGTTATAAAAGCATGCACCCTGCTGTCTACTGCCTCTATCCTTTTAAAGACAGCTTCCGAAAGCTCCACAGGACTGATCTCGCCTTTCTTGATGGCTGCTCTTGCATCTTCGATAGTAAAATTATAAAGCTCCAATCATTCCCTCCCTTTTATTCTGTAAAGGCGGATAGTTCGCTCCTGCAGAACTAAGAGACATTTTACAACTTTACTGTTTGAAGTAACAACCGGAGCGAAGCGCGTTCCAATGGGTCGTAAAGCAGACAGGGAAAGCTGGTGAAGAATTTCTATACGACACCTTATAAAAGAAGTCACGAATCCGGAGTTGATAGCTAAGAACCAGGAAAAGATGAGAATTGCAAGGAAACAAGAATTAAATATTCTGTCGATTATAGAAATTCTGACGCGGCTTTCTCTGTCCAGCAAAAAAAGAGCGTCGTTTTACTCAGTTGTCTGCCATAGGCACGACGCTGATCTTGTTCCTGCCGGTCACTTTTGAATGATATAATGCCTTGTTTGCTGCCTCAATCAGTTTTGCACTGTTCTTTTCACTCTTTGCAGGCGAATACATCGTGATCCCTGCGCTGACAGTGACCTTAACAACGTGCCCATCGATCTTGATTTCCAGTCTTCCCACCATCTGCCGCAGCCGCTCCGCAAGGACAATTGCTCCTCTGATGTCAGCCTCAGGCAAAAGTACGACAAATTCCTCTCCGCCGTATCTCGCAGCTATGTCAGGTTTTCTGATGACCTGCTGCAGCAACTCGGCGATCGCCTTGAGTACGATGTCGCCCTGATAATATCCATAGGCATTGTTAATCTCCCTGAAGAGATCAATATCCAGAAGGATAATTGACAGGCATCGCGAATACCTTTCTGCCCTTTCCATTTCTTTCACAAGGGTCTCTTGCAAAAACCTGTGACTGTATACGCCGGTCAGCACGTCTGTATTTGCATATTTTCTCAGCTTTTCATTCGCACTTTTGAGTTCTTTTGCAAGATGTTCAGTTCTTCTTTTCTCTTCCCTCAGATCCATCGCAAGCTGAACAACGGTCATATCAAGCCTGCTGAGCTCTTCATTGGCCCCCTCAAGCATTTTTGAATATGATTTGATGTCTCCAGAGTCAATATCGAAACTCGCCAGTATCTCCAGGGTCTTTTCAGCAATTGAATCTATAAAATCAACTACATCCGCGTCTGATATGCGTATTTTATCCTGCAAATGCTGCTTTAACACCTTTAATTTTTCAGCGCTCTTGTTCCCATAATAAATTGAAGATGCCATATCGGATAGCTTTAGTATTTCAGATACGCTGCTGAACTCGGGGGAAGCCTTCTCGATATCATGATGGTGCGCTATGGACATGAAAATATCATCCGGCAATCCCCACTCCTTCAATATTTCGCTCCCTACCTCCTGATGGTCAAAGCCGAAAATACTCTTTTCTGCCTCGGTGGTAGTTAACCTTGATATCATTTTTTCATCAATTGCGCTCAGATAATCATGAGGCCTGGTCAGGTACATTACGAGAACTCCTATATCCATAAGAAGCGCGGTTACAAACATATCTGCCTGCTTTACTTTCAGTGCTGACGCCATTATCTCTGCACACACAGCGGCCGTAATAGATCTTTTCCAGAAGAGCTCCTGGTTAAATTCATCCACCGAGTTCCGCTTAAATCCCTTTACTATGACAAAGGACAAGGCAATATTTTTTACGGCATCCAGTCCCAGGACATTCACAGCCCTTTCCACTGAATCAACCTGGTGGGGCAGTCCGTAAAAAGAAGAATTCGCCACTTTAAGCAAGTTGGCCGTAAGAGCGGGGTCAACAGAGATAATATCTGCGAGCTTTCCTATTGAAGCATTGTCTTTCCTGATTTCCTGGATTATTTTTACTGCGATAGCAGGCAGTGAAGGAAGGGCGGTAATATTCTTGAACATGTCGTCTATTTTCATTAGCATATAATGTTAGTTATATCCATTTTTGCAGATAAAATTTCAGCCGCTGCATGCGTTATTCGAGTCATAATTTATTTAATATTCTTTACATCGGCTATAAAAGGTTTTAACTTAAATAACTGCCTGATATCAGCATATTCCCAATGACATTATATAATTGCCATTTTTATCCCGGTTTTTTTGTATAATTTAGAGTTGCGCGTATATTCGTCAGCTTTCGTTTTGACGAAAAACGAGAAACCTTACAGAAGGAGTACAGATGGTACGGCACGACATCAGCCTCTTCACTGATCACGATATTTACCTTTTTAAGGAAGGGAACCATTTCAGGCTTTATCAGAAACTCGGCTCTCATACCATGACGGTTGAAGGGCAGGAAGGGGCCTATTTCGCGGTATGGGCTCCCAACGCAAAGAATATCACGGTCATGGGCGACTTCAATGGATGGGACACGGGATCGCATCAGATGGCGCCAAGGTGGGACGGGTCCGGCATATGGGAGGGCTTTATCCCCGGCATAAAAAAAGGAGACAAATACAAATATCATATCGAATCAAATTTCAACGGCTATGCAATTGATAAAGGCGACCCTTATGCGCTCTTCTGGGAATTGCCGCCGAAAACCGCCTCTGTCGTATGGGAACTTGACTATACATGGAACGACAGCGGGTGGATGGCAGACAGGCACAAGTTCAATTCCCGCAATGCCCCTTTTTCCATATACGAAGTACATCTCGGTTCATGGAGACGGGTGCCTGAAGAAGGGAACAGGTTCCTGAACTACAGGGAGATCGCCCGCTATCTTGCCGATTACGTAAAAGCAACGGGCTTTACACATGTCGAACTCCTGCCGATCATGGAGCATCCGTTTTACGGGTCATGGGGATATCAGACCGTGGGATACTTTGCCCCGACCAGCAGATACGGTACACCGCAGGATTTCATGTACATGATCGATCATCTCCACCAGAGCGGCATCGGCGTCATACTCGACTGGGTGCCCTCACATTTCCCCTCTGACGCTCACGGACTTTCATATTTCGACGGTACGTATCTTTATGAGCACCAGGACCTGAAAAAAGGATACCACCCGGAATGGAACAGCTATATCTTTAATTACGGCAGAAATGAAGTGAGGAACTTCCTTATCAGCAGCGCCCTCTTCTGGCTCGAAAAATATCATATTGACGGCATCAGGGTAGATGCGGTCGCATCCATGCTGTACCTGGATTATGCAAGGAAAGAAGGGGAGTGGATACCGAATATATATGGCGGCAAGGAAGACCTGGACACTATTGGCTTTCTGAAGAGATTCAATGAAGCGGTCTACGGCGAATACCCTGATGTGCAGACCATGGCTGAAGAGTCAACGGCATGGCCCATGGTCTCAAGGCCTACGCATGTCGGCGGCCTCGGATTCGGAATGAAATGGAACATGGGATGGATGCATGACACCCTGAAATACATGTCGAAAGACCCCATCTTCAGGAAATACTACCACGACCAGCTCACATTCAGCATATGGTATGCGTTCTCAGAGAATTTCATGCTCCCTCTTTCCCACGATGAGGTCGTCCACGGCAAAGGCTCGCTCATCGGCAAGATGCCAGGAGACGAGTGGCAGAGGTCTGCGAACCTGAGACTCATGCTCGGATATATGTATAGTCATCCCGGCAAGAAGCTCCTATTTATGGGCGGAGAGATCAGTCAGTGGAAGGAATGGAACCATGACGAAAGCCTCGAATGGCATGCGCTGGACTATCATTTCCAGAGAGGTATACAGAAATGGGTCACTGACCTGAACCATCTCTACAGGAATGACCCGGCATTGCACGAACTGGATTTTTCAAACGACGGATTTGAATGGATAGACTGCCACGACTGGGAGGAAAGCTCCATCAGCTTTATCAGGAAGGGAACGGGCATAGACGATATCATGCTCATAGTCTGCAATTTTACGCCGGTCATAAGAAAAGACTACAGGATCGGCGTCCCGCGCGGCGGGTACTGGAAAGAGGTCTTAAACAGCGACGCGGATATCTATGGCGGAAGCGGCTGCGGCAATGCAGGCGGAGTTCAGGCAGATATGATATTCGCACAAGGAAGGATATTTTCTGTTTCATTGACGCTCCCGCCCCTTGGGATACTGTTTTTCAGGAGTCAGCCGTGATGATTCACTCAGAGAACTCAACATATGTGAAGGAAGCCATCTGTGAATAAATACATCTGCATTCATGGGCACTTTTATCAGCCCCCGAGGGAAAACCCCTGGCTTGAAGAGATAGAGTTTCAGGACAGCGCGTATCCTTACCATGACTGGAATGAAAGGGTAACCGCCGAATGCTACGCCCCTAACGCATCCTCACGTATTCTTGATACCGAAGGCAGGATCATAGACATCGTAAACATCTATTCAAAGATCAGTTTCGACTTCGGGCCCACCCTTTTGTCCTGGCTTGAGCGTCATAAGCCCCAGGTCTATGAATCAATATTGCAGGCCGACCGTCTCAGCATGAGCAGGTTTTCGGGACACGGCTCAGCCCTTGCACAGGCTTATAACCATATGATACTGCCCCTTGCTAACAGAAGGGATAAATATACCCAGATCATATGGGGCATAAAAGATTTTGAAAAGAGGTTCAGGCGATATCCTGAAGGGATGTGGCTGCCCGAAACGGCGGTTGACAAAGAAACCCTTGAGGTTCTCGTAAGCCTCGGAATAAAGTTCACGGTCCTTGCGCCGAGACAGGCACAAAGGGTCAGGAAAAAGGAAGAGCCCGGCAACTGGCATGACGTAAGGGGCGAAAAGATCGACCCTACAAAAGCTTATCTCTGCGAACTGCCTTCAGGCCGGACGATAAATCTTTTCTTCTATGACGGGCCGATCTCCCGCGATGTCTCCTTTGGAGGTTTGCTCAATAACGGTGAGAGTTTTGCAGGGAAACTGCGTTCCGCTTTCAGTGACCAGAGGAAATGGGCGCAGCTCGTTCATACGGCGACCGACGGCGAGACCTTCGGCCATCATCACCGGTTCGGTGATATGGCGCTTGCCTACGCTCTCCACTATATAGAAACCAACAGGCTTGCACGGATCACCAATTATGGCGAGTACCTTGAAAAACATCCACCTGAAAATGCCGCTGATATATTTGAGAACTCTTCATGGAGCTGCGTGCATGGGGTGGAACGGTGGCGGGGCAACTGCGGGTGTAATTCCGGCACCCATCAGGGATGGGACCAGGAATGGAGGAAGCCGCTGCGGGAAGCAATGGACTGGCTGAGAGATAAAATTATTCCCCTGTACGGGACCGAAGCATCTAAATATTTTCAGAATCCATGGGACACAAGAAATGATTATATAGAAGTGCTGCTTGACCGGTCGCCTGAGAACATTGAAAGGTTCTTCGCAAAACACGCTGTCAGGGACCTCGCAAAGGCTGAAAAAGGGGCTGCCCTGAAACTCCTCGAAACACAGAGGAACGCCATGCTCATGTACACGAGCTGCGGCTGGTTCTTTGACGAGATATCAGGCATCGAGACCGTCCAGATCATGCAGTACGCTTCAAAAGCCATACAGTACATGGAAGAAATGACGGGCGCATCGCTTGAGAAGGAATACCTGAGACACCTGGAAAAAGCGCGAAGCAATGTGTTCAAAAATGGTTCAATCCCCTATGAGATGTTCGTTAAAAATGCACAGAGCGACCTCCTGCGTGTTGGCGCTCATTACTGCATATCTTCTATTTTTGAAGAATATCCCGAGCACATAAAGATCTACTGTTACACTGCGCAGAGCGAGATGCATGGCCGGAGAGATGCAGGGAAGCTGAAGCTTGCCACAGGAAAAGCTACGATAACCTCTGATATAACATGGGATGAGAAGACCATAAGCTTCGCGGTGCTGCATCTCGGGGATCACAATATAAACGCAGGGGTCAGGGACTTCCAGGAAGACGCTGACGTCCGGGCCCTGCACTCGGAGATAACGGAATCATTTGAAAGAGGCGACCTCCCGGAGGTCATACGCCTCATGGACAAGCATTTCAACGGCAATATCTTTTCTCTCTGGCATCTTTTCAAGGATGAACAGAGGAAGATCCTTGATGTGGTGCTGAAATCCACCTACGAGACCGTAGAATCTTCGTACCGTCATATATATGAGGACCACTCTTCGATCATGAATTTTTACCAGAACCTGCAGCACAGGATACCAAGGCCTTTTCTTTCAGCGGCCGAATACATCATTAATACCGATATGAAGAGGGTCTTTGAACATGAAGAGATAGACACTGAAAAACTGAAAAAGCTGATGGATGAGACCAGACGATGGTCTGTAAAAATCGACACGACCACCATTGGGTTCATCGCAAGCTCATGGCTGAACTCGGCCATGGGGAAATTGGCAGAACATCCGGAAGATGTACGGCGCTTTGAGAAAATCGACGAAACGCTTGAGCTAATGAAACCACTGTCACTCTCTCTGAATCTCTGGAACACTCAGAACATATATTTTTCAATCGGGAAAAATATGTTCAGCACCATGAAGGAGCGTGCGGACGAAGGTGACGGCCCGGCCCGGAAATGGGTGGAAGGTTTTACCAAACTCGGCTATTATTTGCAGGTAAAAGTATAAAGCTTTGAAATATGCCTTTGCATATGCTTAAAACCAAGCCTCCCCTCCCTTGACGGGAGGGGACTAAGGGGAAGGTGGAAAAAACGAACTAAGTTCACCCCTACCCTCACCCTCCCCCGTCAAGGGGGAGGGAAACTGGGAATAATTACAAATGGACACAAGAAGCAGCGGGATTCTACTTCACATAACTTCTCTCCCATCACCATATGGGATTGGAGACTTTGGCTCAGACGCATACCGGTTTGCCGACTTCCTCGCGCAGGCCCATCAACGCTACTGGCAGATACTCCCCCTGAGCATCACCTGTACTGCATACGGGAATTCGCCATACAGCAGTTTTTCCGCTTTTGCGGGAAACCATCTCCTGATAAGCCCCGAACGCCTGGTCCGGGACGGATTCCTTACGGAATCCGACATTAACGGCACGCCTGAATTTTCAGGAGAGAGAGTCGACTACCCGGGGGTCACGAAATACAAGGAAAAGATATTGCGCCTCGCTTTTAAAAAGAACAAGGCAAAACTTGCCGACCACCAGGACTTCCAGAATTTCTGCAGCGAGCACGCGCACTGGCTTGAAAACTACTGCCTTTTTATTACCCTGAAAAACCATTTCAAAGGTGCTGAGTGGGGAAACTGGCACGAAGAATTGCGCGACCGGAAAGACAGCAGCCTGCGGGAATGGTCTGAGAAGCTCCATGAGGACATCCTGCGTGAAAAGTTCCTGCAATACATCTTTTTCACTCAGTGGCTTTCACTGAAAAATTATTGCGACAGCATCAATATAAAGATATTCGGCGACATCCCGATATATGTGAATTACGACAGTGCGGATGTCTGGGCCAATCCCCATGTATTCAACCTTGACAGTGAGAAAAAGCCGACTTTCGTTTCCGGGGTCCCGCCTGATTATTTCAGTTCTACCGGGCAATTGTGGGGCCACCCGGTGTACAATTGGGACGCCCTCAAAAAGAGCGGGTATGCGTGGTGGATACAGCGCATTGAGCACAACCTGAAGCTTTATCATATATTCAGGATCGACCATTTCCGCGGGTTTGTAGGATACTGGGAAGTGCCCGCAGGAGAAAAAACAGCGATAAACGGGAAGTGGGTAAAAGCCCCGGCTGAAGATTTCTTTAAAACAGTCCGGAAACAGTTTCCCCATATAACCATAATCGCCGAAGACCTAGGGCTTATTACAGATGATGTCAAAGAGCTCATGAAGAAATTTGAGTTTCCCGGAATGAAGGTGCTTCTTTTCGCTTTTACCGAGGATATGCCGACCAATCCCTATGCCCCTCACAACCACGTAAAGAACTGCGTGGTTTATACGGGGACCCACGACAACAACACAATAAAAGGATGGTTTAAAAAAGAGCTGGACAGCGAAGGCAAAGAACGCCTCTTTGATTATATCGGCAAAGAAGTCACGGAAAAGTCCGTGCACTGGGAGATCATCCGGCTTGCCATGATGTCCGTCGCAGACATGGTCATTATTCCCATGCAGGACTTCCTCGGTCTCGGAGAAAAAGAGAGGATGAACCTGCCGGCAAGCTCCGAAGGCAACTGGGAGTGGAGACTCCTGCCTGAACAGATCTCCACATCAGTGGTGAAAAAACTCTCCGAAATGACGATGATCTACGGCAGGGTATAAACTGCGCTGTCAGGACAGGGCAGACAAAAACCCTTCAAGTTCCTTTTTCTTTTCAGGGACGAGGGGGTCAATGAACCTTACGACTATCGCAATGTGTCTTATATCCGGGATTGCTTCAACGGCCTCCATCCTGACTATAACGCCCGGAATACCGTCAATCCTGTTTTTATTCAGCGTTAGTATGCCGGCCTCGACCTTCTCCAGAATATGCGGAAGCTGTTCCTGCCGGTCTATTACCCCTGTTAACCCGCCCGCGCCTATTTCGAGGAGCTTTCCCTTTATGCCCTGTGTACTCGTCCTGATAGAAATTTCTCCATCAGCCCTGTATCTTTCACTTGTTTTCCTGTTGGGTTTGTTCAACAGGGAAGTGACCTTGCTGACGACGCTTTCTGCCTTGAACGGCTTCACGAGATAAGAATCTGCTCCCAAATGAATCACTTTTTTCAGGCTTTCTTCGTCAGTGGCCGGAGACATCATAATGAAGGGAAGAGGCTTCAGCGTCTCATGCTGTCTTATCCATTCCAGAAGCGTGGCGCCGTCAAGCAGCGGCATCTCTTTTTCATACAGGATAAGGTCGAAACTGCTGCTTTCCAGGCGCTGCTGTATATTCTTCCCGTTATTGGCCATCTCGATGACAATCCCGGGGAAATGGTCCTCAAGCGCGTATTTGATGAATTGCCTGACGGAAGCAGTGCTGTCAGCTACCAATACTTTAAGTTTATTCATATTGACACATTCCCAAAGGATTCAAGTAAGACAAAATAAATTTCACTCATGAACTCAGAATCTGTTTATCTCATCAATGAGGCTTCTCAGCCTTCCGAAATCCCTGAGATTAAAGTCCATTACAAGCCTCGAAAGGTGGACGGTGTCAATTTCATCAATTTCTTCTGACAACGCCTCGGACAGATAGATCCTCCCCCCGGGCTCAAGGATGTCGGTAAAACGCTCATTGAGTTCCTTGACGAAAGATGCATCAACCGGTGATTCCATCCGGATCACAAGCTTTCTGCTTATATAGCGCAGGCTGTGAAAACGCCGGTAAAAAAGGGTGATCCTTTCAACCGCCGCATCTACGGAATCAACACACTCAAACAGGTTAAAGTCCGTGTCACTGATATAGTTTTCCCGCATGAGCTCTTCCTTCAGAAAAGTGATAAACCTCTTCCAGTATGTACCGTCTCCGGGCTCGTCAATCAGCACGAGCGGTATCGGGATGTGCTTTCCTGTCTGCAGCAGAGTAAGAGTTTCCATGGCCTCATCGAGCGTGCCAAACCCGCCCGGAAAGAGCGCTACGGCGTCAGCTTCCTTGAGAAAGGCGACCTTCCGGTTAAAAAAATATTTATAGGTGATAAGCCGGGAGTTTCCTGCAATGACAGGATTTGGTTTCTGC
>QZKC01000024.1 GCA_003599425.1 Nitrospiraceae bacterium
ACAATACACATGCAAACAGACTGTTTTAGGTTTATAGTTGGTAAGGTATTGCTCAATATGTTATCTCACCATACTTGCTCCAAGTTTATGAATAATCTGGGTTAGGGATTTCTAAACCCCATTTTGAGTCAATGAAAAATGCTAAACAAACTCTTCCGCTATGATTAAAGGCAATGAGTATGCCAGAGGACATTAATGAGTGGAAAGATATTAAATACAGCGGATTAAGCGGGTCGCGGTCAAACTAACGCTATACAGAAGGTTGGTCACTTGACCGATTTGGTCTGGTGCTTTCACCGATTATTGAATCAAAGGAGAGATGTTCTGGAAAAAACTTATTCTGGAGGTGTTGCTGAATGCACGGGCTGCCACACCATCATGCGTTATCCTAAATAATTAGGCTCAGGCTCCACCCCCAGAATTGTGTAATAACATAATCGGCACAAAAATTATTTTACTTGAGAAATCTCTCTGTTGATTTTAAATGTTACAACAAAATGACTTCGCTGTCTATCACAAATTATTAATACCTGGGACAGCCTTCTTAATTATAATGGTGAGCTCTGTTCCATGGAAGGCACAGAGGAGCAAAGGCACAAAGGTGAGGCTGGTGAAGATTTCTGATTTTAGCAATAAGCTATCAGCGGGCGGCGCATGGATCACGCCGCCCGTGGGGTTTTATGTTTACAAGAGATGGCCTGTACAGGTGTTATTATGCGCGTTGCTGTTCGTGCCGTCCGGACAGATCGTGTTCCACCAGATCACGCTGTTAAGAATCGCGTTCCGCAGATTGGCGCGTTCAAGATTGGCATTACTGAAGTCAACATAGGTCAAATCAGCTCCAGTAAAGTCGGCATCGCCAAGGTATACATTTCTCATATCTGCACCATACAGATTAGCGTTTGTAAGGATCGCTCCATTCATGCAGGCATTGATAAATGTAACCCCGGTAAGATTTGCACCTGTCAGATCACACTGATAGAGATCGGCATACATCATATCATCATATGGAGCGATTGAAGAACAGCTTGCGCCGAACCCGGTGCAATACTTGGCGCTGGTGCCACTGCCGCCCAATTGTGTACATGAGCTGGGCTGGCCGGAACAGGTCCATCCTGACTCAATTAAGCACCATGAGCTGCAGCCGTCGCCTGCTGCTGTGTTATGGTCATCGCATGCCTCGGTCCCGCTGACTATCCCGTCTCCGCAAGTCGCACCTGAGCTTCCTCCACCAGTTGACCCGCCGGTGCCACTACCGCTGACAATTGTAGCGGCCGTACAAATTATGTTACCGCTTATATCAAAACCGGTAATGAACGAACCGCCGGGACAGGACTGGCCCGATGAGATACATATCCCCGGAGCGCCCTGTGGTCCTGGCGGGCCTTGTTCGCCCTGCAATCCTTGGGGACCCTGTGGTCCCTCAGATCCTGCGGCGCCATCAGCCCCTGCTAATCCCTGGGGGCCACTTGGCCCCATTGGGCCTTGCGCACCTGGAGCTCCCTGTGGTCCGGCCGGGCCCATAAGTCCCTGTTCCCCCTGCGGTCCCTGCGGACCAACAGGTCCCATCGGGCCCTCCGGGCCTGGCACAGGATCGGTTTGTTCAAGAGCAATGATCCGCTGTAACAGAATCAGTTGAGACTGATCAGCCAGTATAGTCAAACTCGTTGAAACCGGCGCTGTTGTGGTCACCACTCCGTTATGTACATATTCAACCCTTACAACTCCAATGCTTGAGCATGCCGACCCAGCGCCGTTGCGGTGCGAATCGCCCTCATCGTTGTCATCATCCCTGGACTTTGTTCTCAGGGAAACTGAACCGGTCAGGAGATTGCCTCGTTTTTTTGCATGGATCTGGCACCCGTTGTCGACCCGGACCAACCGTATCAAATCGTGCTTTGAAAGTTCCTGTACCGGGTCAACAACGTTAAACTCAACCTCAACGTCAGTCCCTTCAGCAACAGCAATCTCACCTGTCGCGCTTGCAGTGTTCAGGATTGTCAGGTTCACAGAATAACTCTGTGCGTGTGTAACAGAAGTGCCGATGAACAACAAGAACAGAAAAACAACGAGAAAGTAAAAGATACTCGAACTTATTGCTTCTTTTCGTTTCATAATAACCCCCACAATAAAAGATTTTGAAAAAACTTTTTAGCCCGGATTATTCATAAACTTCTTTTGGAGCAAGCCATGGTTCGAGAAACACCTTGAACGCAATGGATTATTAAAATATTTAGTCAATACACATGCAAACAGACTGTTTTAAAGCTCCAGTCACTAAGGTATTGCTCAATATGTTTTCTAACATACTTGCTTCATGTTTATGAATAATCTGTGTTAGATACAACAATACCAAGCAAAGCGCATGCTAAGAGAAAACAAAAAATATAATTTTTGAAAATCAGCTTATTTCAGGAGGGTTATGTATGAAGGCAAGTATTCCATAAGCTTGCCACTGGTGATATTACCAGTTACATATGGTTATTTTGCCGATAAAGGTTTGCTGGAAAGTTCTTACTTCACCAGGGTGAATATCTGCACCCTGTTATTGTCCGTATCAGCGATGCAGACTTCTCCTTTATCATTGATACTTATCTGAGAAGGGTAGATCAGGAGACCCTCTTTCCAGCCGCGCTCCGAAAGCTGGCCAAGAAAGGAACCGTCCTGCCCGACAACCATAATGCGGCTCCCATTCCTGTCCACAAGATAGATGCGGCCTCTGTTATCAGTGGTCAAGCTGGCGGGAAACCGCATATAGTTCTTCAAGCTTTCTGTCAGGGGGGAAAAAACCGCGTCATTGTTAGCAGCGGCATATACCATTGCTTCAATGCTGTCTATCAGGAGGATATTGCCCCTGAAATCAACCGCTACGTCCGAGAAAAAGCCAAAGCGCTCAGGAAGCTGGACCGCCCTTCTGAAGGCTCCTTCCGGAGTCAACACGATTACGCGCTTTGAAAAAATATCCAGGATATATATATTATCATCTTTGTCAATATCAAAACTTCTCGTAATAAACGTTGTCGGGGAAGGCAATCCTGCCGGTTCGAGATATCCGAGAAATTGTCCATCAGGGCTCAGGCGCACAATACGGCGGCCTTTGCCGTCAAGCACATAAATCTCGCTCCTGGAATTCAGACGGACCACAAGGGGATATGACAACTGAGGCACTTTGATCTCGGCTCCTGTTTTTAAAGACCTATCTTCATATGTATATTTAAGAAGCCTTCCATTTTCAGAATCAGCTACGATGACAAGTGAGTTGTTATTGCACGCAACACCTTCAGGATGCTTAAGGCCGAGCCCTTTGTCATCGGAATATATCGACTGGACATGCACCATCTTCACAGCGCCTGCGCTGTAAGTCTTCACGGGGGCAAACAGCATGGCTGATACTAAAAGGATACCGGTTATTACCCCTTTCATTTCATCTCCTTTCAAGTTCCCTGTGGCACTGGATGCAGGTCTCTGTTACGTTTTCAAACTGCGACATCGCCGGCTTGTTCCCTGTCCCGCAGGCCCTGTGGCAGCTTATGCAGCCTACAGACAGGTTCCGGTTCCTGGGGTCAATGATCTTTTCACCAATCGGGTGCGTTGAATGGCTCTTCCATTCGTGGCACTTATTGCAGACGTCAAAACTCCAGGACGGGTTGGCAATAAGCAATAGATAGTCGGAAGAATGCGGTGAATGACAGGCAATGCAGTCTCCCTCTTTCACCGGTTTGCACAGTGTTGCGTTCCTGGGATTGTCTATAGATATCTGCTGAAGCTTCACGGTATCAGAGTGACACGCGCCGCATACGGCATTAACAGATCCCATCAGGAGCTTCTTCTCTTTGGCAGCATGCGCATTATGACAATGGAGACACCCGTCTTCATCCAGTAAAGGCCCGTGCACCCGGTTTTTGCTCAAGGTTTCATTGATCATATCATTATGGCAGGCCCTGCACATCCCGACACCCTGCTTTTTTGTGACAAGCGGGGATGGGGAGCCTGGTTCATTATGGCACTGAACACACTTTTTTTCAGCTACAGGAGCATGCACTTCGTCATAGACTATTACCGCCCTGTTTGATCCGTGGGAATCGTGGCAGCTATTGCATCGGGAATCCGCCACCGGGTAATTCATATGCTGCCGCGCGAAAGAGGGATTGTCCGTCCTGTGGCATTTCTTACAGAGCGAAGGGACGCTGTCTTTCAGCAGGGAAGCAAATTGGACTGATGCATGAGGGTTATGGCATGCAAGGCAGTCCTCGTTAACAGGCTTGTGCCTGAACCTGACGCTCCTGATCTTTTCTGCAACATCCTTGTGGCAATCGAGACAGAGTTCACTCCCTGATCTCAGGAGCACAGATTTATTGGCAGACGCATGCGGGTCGTGGCACTTTACACAATTGCCTTCCATCGCTATCTTATGCGCGCTTCGCGGGCTGTCCGGAATGATCTGCTTATGGCAGTTGTTGCATATCCTGCTGCTGACATCATCAAGCAACTTGCCGTGGGATGAGGTGTGCGGGTTATGACACCCTGAACATTCTCCTATTTTGACCGGGGTATGTACGAAGCGCTCTTTGAGCTTTTCCCTGAATGTCTCGTGGCACTTAAGGCAGAGCTCTCCCTGAGCCCCTGCTTTGAGTTTGAACTTGTCTTCAGCAAAACAATGCCCGCCTGAAATTATCGCAAGCGTGACAAAAAACATAACAAGAAATCTATATCGTATAGTTATCATGCCGTATTTCATGGTTTCCCTGTTATATGACATTCTCCGCAGGCCCCTTCCTTAAAAGGTATGTGTACGTCGTCCCTGAAAAACTTTGCTGTTTTTGAAGTATGGGGGTCATGGCATTTTCTGCAGTCCATACTGTCCGCCTGAATATCGATGTGGGCCTTGCTGAATGATTCCGCCTTGTAGTCGTGGCATTCCGCACATAACGGCTGGACTGGCTGGACCATAAGGGCAGACTCTTCAGACAAATGAGGCTTGTGGCATCTGAGACAGCTCTCAAGGGTCGACATGGAGTGTATGAATATCTTTTCGTCACACTCCCTGGGGATGGCAACTTCGGAGCCTGTTGCCTTTGTGGTTTCCTTGAGCTTCTCGCATTCCTCTTTTCTGTACATTCTCTCTTTCAGGTCCTTATGACAGGTCAGACACACGTCCGGAGTGCCTGCCAACAGGAGGCCTTTGAGCCTTGCCTTGTGCGGATTATGACACTTTGTACATTCACCGGACACGAAAGTCGGATGCTCGCTCCTGATCTCCTTCAGCTCTTTCCTGAGCCCTTCCTCGTGACATGAAAAGCATAGAGTCCCCTGGTCTTTTATGATCATTCCGGAGATATTGCTGCCGTGCGAATCATGACAGGTCAGGCATTCTCCCGCCTTAAAGACCGGGTGGACCGACCCTCCCTGGTCCTCTTTCATCAATTCTCCATGACAATTAACACACAGTTTGGGATCCTCCTGAGCCGTTACAAGGAGAGGAGCCGTTTCTGAGCCATGGGCATTGTGGCATGCAGAACACAGCCCGTCGAGGACGGGTTTATGGGTATTTGTCTTGATGAATTTCACTTCACTGTCCGGATGACACGTGTAGCAGACCCTGTCCATCCGGTCCCTGAAAATGCCCTTGTAATTGGAACCGTGTGCATCGTGGCATGTACTGCATTTATCTGCAGTGAAAGCCGAATGGGAATTTTTCGCTTTGAGCGCATTCCTTGTCTCCTTATGGCATGAAAAACAGAGCTCTCTTTCGTCTGTAATGAGGAGCTTCTCCTGTTTTGAGGCATGTTTTGCATGACAGGACAGGCATCCACTCACGCTCACTTCCGGCTTATGAGTGAATGCAACTGTTACAGCTTTCTCAGCGTGACAGACAAAACAGAGGTTATTCCCCTCCTGAGTGAGCAGGGCCGGGTTCTCTGACGTATGCGCATTGTGGCAGGAATAACACTTCCCGTCCCTGAATGGCATATGCTCCTTATCGCCTCCCTGTTTCAGGTCCGCGGACTTATGGCATTTATAGCAAAGCTCGCTGCCTTTTTGAACTATCTCGAAAGGCCTTGGAGCTGACTGAGGGCTATGGCATTCTTCACATTTGCTCTTTGCAACAACAGGATGCGCGCTCCTCTTCAGCAGGACCGCCTGCTGGGAAGAATGGGGGTTATGGCAGCTCACACAGGATGCGGTTTCCACCGGATAGTTCCCATGAGCTTTTTTAAATTGGCCCTTGCCCTTTTCATGGCAGGAAAGACAAAGTTCTGTTTCCGGCCTGATAAGGAGATCAAGGTTATCAGAACTATGGGAAGAGTGGCAGGCTTTGCACCCCTGGTCCTTCAGCACCTTATGTATAACCTTCTTCTCAAAACTTTCCCTCTTATGACACTGATAGCAAACTTCGGGGCCTTCCGCATTCAGGAGGTTGGCGGCCTGGGATGCGTGCGGGTTGTGACAGTCCGTGCACTTGCCTGCTGTAAGAGCCGTATGTACTCTGGCCTTATCCATGCCTATGGTGTCTCTGGCATGACATGAATAACAAAGGTCATTCACCTGCTTTTTCAGCAGGGTCTTGGGGACCAGACCATGGCGCAGATGGCAGTCCTCACAGTTCTTCTGCTTTACAACGGTATGAACATTCTTCATTGTGAAGTACTTGTCTGCAAATTTGGTGTGACAGTCCAAACACTCTTTACGGCCTGCGGTCCTGCGTTCTACCTGTGGAGCGCAGGAATTGAGGTACATGCTCCCGCACAAAACAAACAGCACTGTCAGGATGGCATAAGAATATTTTTTTCGTTTTATCATCGTCACAACGGTGGCTAACTTTGATTATTCATAAACCTGGAGCAAGTATGGTGAGAGAACATATTGAGCAATACCTTAGCAACCGTAGCCATAATGCAATCTGTTTGCATGCGTATTATCCAAGTAATTTAATAATCCATTGCGTTCAAGATGTTACTCGAACCATGGCTTGTTCCAAAAAAGTTTATGAATAATCTGGATTAAAATTCTGTTGCGTAAACCTTTACCTTATAAACCTCTCTGAGTTTATCCGCCCAGTCATCTATTATTGCGTTCAGCTTTTCCTGAATAACTCTCCCCGATATCTCGTTGTTCAAGCCCTCAAGCGGCAGGGGCTTGGAAGGGAAGATATCCTGTATATACAGCACATAATAATGCTTCTCAGGGCTTGTGTAAAGCCTGACATCCCCGGCGTGCGCCCCTGATACGGCTTTACGCATATCTTCCGTCAGGTCTTTTGTTACTATTACGGCCCCGTCAAATGATGACAGACCCCTGGCTTCTTTATCTGCCTGCCCTTCTGCGTTGGTTTTGAGCCATTTAAAGTCCGTGCCTTTTTTTAACTTTTCCAGCGCTTCTTCCGCATCTGTCCTGTTCACGAAAGCAATGCTGCTGAGCCTCATCATTTCAGGCGAAGAGTATTCATCGATATGCTCCTTATAAAATTTCTCAACAGCCTCGGCATCGATCTTGACGTCAGGCATGATGACCCTTTTTAAGAATGAATCGAACAGGGCTGAACTTTCATATTCTTTAACCATGCTTTTATACACTGGCGTCCTGTCTATTCCCTGTTTTAATCCCTCTTTTATGAACACCCGCTTTGACAGCAGGGTATCATACAGAAACAGCTTCTTTTTATCGTTGAGCCTTCTCTTTTTAATGGCAGGTTCCACTCCGTGGAAGTATTTGTTCCTGAGGCCCTCTGTCAATTCACCTGCAGTGATGGGCTGCTCTCCCTCTATATCCGCAACAACGCGTGTATCTCCGAGCAGTTTTTCAAATTCCTCTATGGACAATTCATAATCAAGGCCGTCGAGGACGCCCTCGTCCACTTTTACATATTTTTTTATAAGAGAGTCCTTATACTCCTCCAGGGCCTTCTTCCTCTTGTAATCAAGAGCCTGTTTCCCTGCCTCCTCTTTGGCAGCAGGATTTTCAGGAAAACGTAAATCTTCAAGTTTGAAAATTATGAACCCTTCCTTGATCTCAATGACCGGACTTACAGAACCAGCCTCCATTTTTGAAATTGCCTCTGTTATCTGCGGCAAAAGCTCCAGCCCTTTAAAATAGACGCCTTCCCCTTTTCCCCTCGCTGTCCCGTCGGCAATGACCTTTTTTATTGTTTCATCAAAATTATCATTGGCTTTTATTTCTTCCTCAATTTTTTCAGCGGTATCTTTTTTGTCAAACAGCGCAGAATTCAGCCTGAATTCCCCGACAGCCTCTTTATACAGTTTATCGATCTCCTGCTCATCAGCCTCCATGTCCCTGACATAATGTCCCCTAACCAGGCCGATAAGGGTCTGCCTTGAGTTCTGGTCTACTGCATCTTTTATTTCTGGCAGCTCATTGAGCCCAATGTTAATTGCCTCCTGCCTTATAAGTCTCAGGGTGACCAGCCTCTTCAGTATCCCCTTGTAATCTATAGTGCCTGCCTGTTTTCCCTCCTGTTTCCCTTCTGAATGAATGGAAGATAGCGCTCTCGTGAACTCATCCATGGTGATAGGGTCATCATTGACCGTTGCCACCACTTCCTCCCCGTTAATGACCGGCAGCTTCTGTTCAGATGCTGCGCCTGCAAGTAAAGGAAAAAACATGCACCATGTTGCCAGCATAAATGTACATACGATCTGTTTCATTTGTTAATCAGAATCATATACGATGATCTTCGAATCGCGGATGCTCTATCCTGTTACAGAAATTTTATTCCTGCTCTCCAATGATCATGGACCTTTGTGCTCCACTTCACGATCCCCATTTTCTTTTCTATTGCGTAATCAAATTTGAGTATCTGTCCTGCCTTGAGAAAATGGTCGGCCTTGACTCCTAATCCTCCTTCGCTGATA
Source organism: Nitrospiraceae bacterium (assembly GCA_003599425.1). Taxonomy (GTDB): domain Bacteria; phylum Nitrospirota; class Thermodesulfovibrionia; order UBA6902; family UBA6902; genus SURF-23. The sequence continues at coordinate 8,871 of QZKC01000024.1, forward strand.
TCTACGATATCAATAAACTGATTGAATTTCAATGTATCGTCATTGAAGACCCCAAGGGAGTAACGTACTGTTTCAGTAAATGCTCTTCTTTGAAAACTTCTTTTTTCATCAGGCATTTCTCCGGCCTCCTCATGATCGTTCACGCCATTGTCCTTTTCCTTTATATGCTCGATAAAGTCTTTTATCTGGTCCAGTTCAATGGGTTTACTGAAAAATATAGACGACCCTCCTTTTATTTGTTCTTTCATTTCATCCGTCAGAAAACTCCCTGACATGATAGCTATTTTTGTTTTCGGAGAAATGTTGTTTATCCTGCGCATGATCTCAAAACCGCTTATATCAGGCAGGTTCAGATCGAGAAAACATATATCAAAGGCACAGGAATTGATCGCGTCCATTGCTTTCATGCCATTATTGACGGTCATGATATCTCCGTTATAACGGCAGTATTTATTCAATGCCCTCGACAATCCATAGAGAAAGTTTATTTCATCATCAACTATCAGAATTTTCTTTTGCATGTATGATTTTTAAAAGCAATTAATATACCAAGTTGAGAGACAAGGCTTTTTACTCACGTATAAAAATATAAAACCTTTTTCATGAAGCAGTTAAAAAATTATTTCTTCTGTCGATCCAGGAAAAGCTTCGAACAGGAAATACAGCAGATGGTTAAAGCACCATTTGAAGTCGGTCATTTAACCGATAGCTCCTGAAAAAATATCAAAACAAATTTCCGGGATCATAAAACTCTACGTTTTAAAAGAACTATTTTGCAAAGAAATCACTGGCACGAGCCTTGCTCAAGCACAGTTGACTATGAAAATCAGATCGGAAATAAGGCACATGGATAAAATGCAGAACAAAACAGGTCAAAACACAGCCGGTAAACCCATCGCTCTGCCGGGTTTAGTGTTCCTGTGTGCATCGTTTCTTGTTTTGATGCTTGCTCCCCATGCCTCTGCAGATGTCAAGGGAGCGTACTATATGTACAACCTCTCGAATATGACCGGCGCCATTCCTTATAGCTGGGCCGGCCTCTCCGTAGATAAAAACAGAAACGAAGTATATGTGATCTATAAGAACGATATTGAGATCTTTAATGATAACGGCATGAAGATATACAGCTTCGGAGATGACGAACAGCTTACAGGCGTTATCTATGACATTGCAGTCGACAGGGACGGTTCGATCTTTCTTCTCCAGGTCGAAGGAGACGCCTATTCAGTTATGCGCTGCAATTACAGGGGGGAACCGGTATCTCAAATAAAATTTAAAAACTTCCCTCCGGAGTTTTCGAAGATCTTTCCCAACCGGATCATATACAGAGATGGAAACCTTTACCTTGCTGATCTCATGGGGACAAAGAAAGTTGCCGTCACTGATACAAATGGCATTTTCAGGGATGGGTATGATATCAATGCCCTCTTCGGCCTTGATGAAATTGACGGCAAGCCTGGCCGTGACAAAGAAATTGCCGGGTTCAGCGTAGACCAGGATGGGAATATGCTATTTACGGTTCCCACGATTTTCAGGGCCTTCACTCTTTCCCCTGACGGAAAGGTACGGTCCTTTGGCGAAGCAGGGAACATTCCCGGTAAATTCTCTGTGGTAGCAGGCATAGCATCAGATGATATGGGAAATCTCTATGTGGTAGACACATTAAAAAGCGTCGTTATGGTCTTTGATAACAACTTCAATTTCATATCTGAATTCGGCTATCGTGGTGATCAGCCGGGTAACCTGATTGCCCCGCGGAGCATAGTAGTCAATAACACCAACATTTATGTTTCACAGTCGAGAAAAAGGGGAGTCAGCGTTTACAGAATCGTTCAAAACTGAAGCAGGGATCCGTGAAGAACCGGTGTCCTGCTTCATGATTAAAAGGAGGTGATGTAAAAAAGATCAGTAATAAAAAAAGTAAAAGTAAAAAATTTGCCGGCCTTGCCGGCAGAAAAAAATCAAATTGGAGGATTAAATAATGAAAGGATTGAAAGTAGTTTTTATCATTATGTGTGCCGCTCTCTTGACCTTAGGGTTAAGTGTTACGGCAAATGCCTTCCACGCAGGCGGTGTTGCTGAGTGCATGGGCTGCCACAACATACACGATGCAAAAAGCACATCCGCGCTTTTGGCAGGCACTGATATCAGTTCGACCTGTATCAATTGCCATGGCGTGACAGGAGCATCCAGTTACCACATAGTCACCCCCGACGCTGATATGCCGGCAGGCACCCCGCCTGGAAACAGGACCCCGGGTGGAGACTTCGGATGGTTGAAAAAGACCTATACCTATAGTCCGAGAGCCGGCTCCAACGTGACTGAAGCAGGAGATACTCACGGTCACAACATCGTTGCAGTAGATTTTGGTTATACTGCAGATGGAACTAACCTGACAGCCCCGGGCGGCGACATGGACGCGACACAGCTTTCCTGCAACAGTTGCCATGACAACCACGGTAAATTAAGAAGGCTTTCTGACGGGACCATCGCCACAACAGGAGCCCCGATCATTGCATCAGGTTCTTACAACAACAGTGCTGACCCGGCAGCAGGACAGGCAGTCGGCGTTTACAGACTTCTTCGCGGCAACGGTTCAACTGCCGGCTCAGGCGGCAAGACCTTCAGCGCTGTTTTCAACGCTGTAGTCCCCAGCACCTACAACAGGTCAGAGGCAACTGCCCCGACACGTGTAGCCTATGGCGCAGGTATATCAGACTGGTGTGCAACCTGCCACTCAGATATGCATTCCGGCACAAGCTCGAAAATGACCCATCCGGTAAATCAGGGACTGGGCACAGATGTAGCGGCCAACTACAATGCATATATCGGCAGCGGCAACATGACAGGAACCAACGCCACATCATATGATTCGATCGTTCCGTTCCAGAGTGACAATACGAGTGATTACACAGTGCTCAGGTCACTGGCTGACAACACCAATACAGTCAAGACCGGACCGGCAACAAGCGACAGGGTTATGTGTCTGAGCTGTCACAGAGCGCACGCAACCGGCTGGAAACACATGACCAGATGGAACAATGAAGGTGAACTGATCATCGTTGACGGAGTGTATCCCGGAACAGATTCACCGAGCGCTGTTGGTGTACTGGCGAAATGGGCGCAGGGCCGTACAGTAGCTGAGACATCAAAGGCATACAATGACAAACCGGCAACTGCATACGCCTCTTACCAGAGGTCGCTCTGCAACAAGTGCCACGCAAAAGACTAACAAGTCATTCCCTTATGGGAATTCAGAAAGGGGGCCGGCAATTGCCGGCCCTTTTTTCTTGAAATTTACAGAGGCATCAATTACCATTTACATGACTCCATAATGAACTAACTCACATTATTCAGCAACTTTATTTGACAAGCCATGGTTCAAAAACATCTTGAATGCAATAGATTTTTAAAGAGGCAGACCATGCATTTAACCGGAATGTTGTTTGACAACGGATGTTAAGGTATTGCTCAATATGTTTTTTCACCATAACTTGTCCGAAGTTTGTGAATATGGGTTAATAAGGCATATTATCCTGCAGGCACTGAAAGGCGTCATGTGAGAACTCTTACAGTTGTTCTTATCATCCATTTTTTCCTTCTGGGTTGTCAGGCAAAATCCGTCCTCCTGAAACCGTCCCATGAAAAGGGCGCGGATGAAGGTGAGGTTTTTCTTTATGCACAGCCTTTCCCGCAGGAAGCAGAAAGGCTCAGTTTCAGCATTCAGGGAATTTCCGCTGTCAGGGATGACGGTACGGAATTTCCCTTGTCCCTGAGATTATCAGAATTCGAGAGCCGTGAAATACGCAGTCAGAGACAGGTTGCATCAGGAATGCTCCCGCAGGGCCGTTATGCAGGTTTTTCATTCACGGTCAGGAAAGCGTCCCTGAAGACAGAGGAGGGAGATGCGAACCTGCTGGTGCCGGCTGAACCTGTAATGACACCTTTTATATTTGATGTACGGAAAGAAAAGGCATACGTCTTTTCACTCTCATTTAATTATGCCCAGTCCATTAAGGGCGGACTAAGTTTCAGCCCTGCCTTTTCTGTTTTCTTCCCGGAAAGGCCTGTTGTCAGTCTTATAGGGTATGTGGCAAATCATGACTCTAACAATATAACAGTATTTGATAAAAAGACGATGCAGGTAACAGGATTCATAACCACGGGGAGGAAACCAAGCGGTATGGCCTTTGACCGGGAGAGGAAAAGGGCCTACGTCACTCTTTCAGGAGATGATTCTGTCGATGTTATTGATATTACGACAGGTGAGGTGATCAACAGTATCCCCCTCAGTCCCGGCGACAGACCGCAGGAGCCTGCCATTACTCCTGACAAGACCGTTCTTCTTACTGCAAATACAGGCTCCGACACTGTAAGCCTGATCGACCCGGCCGGCTTTATAGAGTTAAGCAGGATCCCTGTAGACACAGGGCCTCATTCAATCGTGGTTGATCCTGCGGGAAAGAGGGCCTATGTTTTTAACACGCTGTCCGGCACTATAACTGTTATTGACCTCGCAAGCAGCTCTGTCGCTGCCACAATGTCAACAGATCCGGCTCCTATACGGGGGCAATTTAACAAGGAAGGGGACCGGCTCTATGTAATCCATGAATGGTCATCATACGTCACGGTTATTGATCCTTTTTCTCTTTCCGTACTGAACAGGATCCGGATAGGGATGGGAGCAAGCGCCCTTAAGCTTGATACCAGGACAAACCATTTATATGTAGGCAAGAGAGACGATACCCTGCTTGAAGAATACGATCCTTTCTCCTATATGCCCATTGATTACATAAAAGGGGAGGAGGGCGTATCTTACCTTACTATAGACAACGAAGAAAACAACCTGTATCTGGCCATCCCCGGCAAGAAGATTGTCATGATTGTTGATATTATCAGCAAGAAGGCCCTCTCGAGGATGGACGTTGGTGAAGGTCCGTACTGGGTAACTATTATGGGGGAGAGATAGTTTCAGAGGGACAGAGGTAACCATTGGCAATATATTCACGCACTATTATTTTTCCCCTGTTGTTTCTGCTCTTAGTGGAATATTCTTTGCTGTCAGGGCGCGCGATCGCAGAAGGACTGGGCGGGTTCCTTGAATTCAATTACAGCAACGCTGCAATAAAGACAGAAGATGAAACAGGGGAAACCACAAAAACAAAATCGGATAATTTCAGTCAGCTTTACAACCTCTCCTTCAGAAGGACCATCTTTCCGACTATTTTCCTGAATGCAGGAGGTATCTTTGAAAAAAGCATGACAAAAAACAGCGTCGATGGTGAAGGCACAAAGTTTTCAACAACAGACATAAAGCCTTTCGTTGACATAACTCTCAAGAACCCGGTCTATACTCTTGGCGGAAAGTATGACAGGAGGGAGCAGAAGCAGACAGGCTCGGATCTGCTTACCGTCACAAATGTCAACGAAAATTATATGCTGATCTTTGGCTGGAAACCGGAAGCGTTCCCTTCCTTTGATATGCGGCTTGGAAGGTCAAAACTCTTTGATAAGGAGCGGGCCAGCCAGGATACTGTAACCGATTTTCTTCTGTTGTCCCTGCAGTATGTTCCTGAATACGGATACCTGAAAGGACTCGATATACGATACCAGCCAGCATACAGGAAAATACAGGAAAAGATCGATGATGTAATAACCACGGACCAGACCCACAACGCGAGGGTGACATATTCCGATAATTTTTTCAGCAGAAGGGTTTCCCTGTATACGAGCTATAACATTGCCCATACGAAAACAGAGACCATTCTTTCCAGTACAACAAGCGAGGTGAGCTCTCAGTTGTTCCCGTTTTCAGGCCTTTCCACGGCCAGCGACTCACTCACAAATGTTGTGCTTAACCTGAATTCAGCGCTCATAGACGGCAATACGCTACAGAGCGCAGGCGTTGATATCGGGCTTGCGCCGGTTGGCGGGGATACACGGGCAAGGAACGCAGGGACCGACTTTGTTGCTGAGACAGAGGTCAACAGCATTTCCATATGGGTTGACAGGGAACTGCCTGATCAGATCGCAAATGCCTTCTCGTGGGAGATTTATACAAGTCAGGACAATGAAAACTGGGCCTTTCTCACCACAGTCCCTCTCGCAGCGTTTGGTCCTTTCCAGAACAGGTTTGAGATCAATTTCCCAAATGTGACAACACGATATATAAAAGTGGTCACCCGTCCCCTTACGCCAGGGGATACACTTGGCGTACCAGGGGACTTTTCCAGCATATTCGTGACAGAGATGCAGGCGTTTCTCAGAAAGCCGGCAGGAGAACTTGATAAGCGCACGAAAGACACCCGGACAAACAATATATACAACCTTGACGTCAGGACGAGAGTTTTTGATGTCCCAACTCTTTATTACGAATTCTCTTATTATCTTGCGCATGTGGCCTCCTCGTTTACCAATTCCACCCTTTCAAACGGCCTTTCCGCAACTCACCGTTTCAGCAGCATTGTCACGGCACAGGCAAGGGTCGCCCGGGAAGATATTGTTTTGAAAGACGATACAGGGTACAGTTATCTGTATAACGCGTCAATGACAGCCCACCCGTTAAAAACTCTTTCTCATACCCTGAACTACAGCGGACAGACAAAAGATATCGGCGGTGAAAAAAGCAATACGAATTCAGTTTTCATCAATAACACGGCTGAACTTTACAAGGGGATAAATATCAAGATCGACGGGGGAATAAGCTTTAACAGGAGAGATACCGGTGAGAAGACAACGAACACCCTTTACAGTTTTGGTTCCGGGATCGTCCCTCACAGGAGGCTTAGCTTAGATCTATATTATACCGGCACAAGAACAAAACAGTCCGGGGGCGATCAGGGGGATTCCACCGATTTTACCCGGAGAGGGACTATGGGAGTATCCTACAAGCCTTTTGATACCCTGTATCTGATCATCTCGTTAGAGTCGATAACTGACCCGGACAAGACCAGGAACCTTCAGAATTACGGGATCAACTGGTCTCCGTTTCCTGACGGCTCTCTCCAGTTTACATTTTCATACAACGAGAGCCTGACTTCTGATGAAGGAAAGACCCGCCAGATAAATCCGAGCCTGAGATGGAACATAAGCGCGCGGACTCACCTGGATCTTTCCAGCCAGTTCCTTAAGAGTGAATCCGAGTCATTGAAGTCAGAGAGTGTCATATCAAGCGCTACATTCAGGACAGTGTTCTGATATTGGTCCGGATGATGTGATAGAATAATTTTAACCTGGCTTATTCATAAATTTTATTTTGACAAGTCATGGTAAAAAACAGCTTGGACGCGATAGATTTTTTAATACACATGAGACCGCATATTCAACAGAATGTTTTCAGACACCAAATGCTAAGGTATCGCCATGCTTGTCTATGGTTATGAATAATGAGGGGAGGGAATATTATATGAGGACAAGGAACACGATGGGGTTTTTCGGGAAAATTGCGCTGGTTCTGACTGTTATTTCTCTGGTTTCCTGCACTGCATCCAAATTAATCGACATATACTTTGACCCGAACATGGATTTAGGGGCCGTACGGACCGCTGCGGTCATGCCCTTTGATAACCTTACAAGAGAACAGATGGCTGCCGACAGGGTAAGAGACGTCTTTATCAACAAACTCCTCTCAACCGGAGAAATTTATGTCGTACCCTCCGGTGAGGTAAAACGCGGGATACTTTTGCTTGGGATATCCAACCCTTCCTCTCCCTCCACCGAGGAGACCGTAAAACTTGCTTCCCTCATCAAAGTGGATGTAATAATTACAGGTACAGTGAGGGAATACGGAGAAGTACGGTCTGGTACAACCTCAGCGAATATAATCTCTCTCAGTCTGCAAATGATAGAAGGACTTTCAGGAAAGATCATATGGACCGCATCTTCCACCAAGGGCGGGATAAGTACAAAGGACCGGTTATTGGGCGGCGGCGGCAGGCCGATGAACGATGTAACGGAAGAAGCCGTAAATGATATTCTCAATAAATTTTTCTTCTAAGTATAAAAAGTCAGCGGTACTGCTTTTGACATTTTATCTGTTTGTTCTGTCATGCGCCCCTGTCAGAGAACCCTTGAAGTTTGCGCTGGTTGTATCACCTCCCTCCCTGGAAAAGCTTCAGATTGCCGCATTTCCGGTTGAAAATCTGAGCGGGACCAGGGCCCCTGCCAGAAAAATCGGTGAATCTCTCAGGGCCCAACTGAAAAAAGAAGGATTAAACATCCTTGATGATAACGCTCTCGAAGAATTCATGTCGGGTCACAGGCTGCGTTATACCGGAGCGCTGGATATAGAAACAGCCCGGGCGTTCAGGGATGAAATCGGGATTGACGCTGTCCTGATCACTTCTCTTGAGCTCTACGATGAAAGTTACCCTCCAAAGATTTCCCTGATATCCAGACTTGTTTTTACCGGGGACACGCCGCAAATTTTGTGGATGGACAGCGCCGGCTTATCCGGCGATGAATCTCCGGGACTCCTTGGGCTCGGCCTGATCGAAGACCCCGAGATACTGCTGAAAAATGCCCTTGAAAACCTTTCGCGCTCACTTGCTGATTACATCTCCGTTGGAAAGCAGCCAATAGCCGTGAGCAAACAAGGAAAGGATCATAAATTTTATCCGAAATTCTTTTACCGATCCCCGATCCTGTCTCCTGACCTGAAATACAGAATAGCGGTTATGCCCTTTCTTAACAAAAGCGAGAGAAAAAATGCAGGAGATATCATGATGCTGCATTTCCTTGAAACATTAAGGCAATTTGAAAATTTTGATGTCATTGAACCCGGAATAGTCAGACAGAACCTTCTTTCGTTCAGGATAATAATGAACGAAGGAATATCATTTGCGAATGCAGGTCTCATTTTTAGCACCCTTGAGGCTGATGCTGATCTTATCCTGTCTGGAACCGTGGTTGATTATCAGGACTACCACGGGTCAGAGGGAACTGCAAAAGTGGATTTCTCTGTTCTGGTGATCGAGAAAAAAAGCCATGAGATCGTCTGGACCTCAAAAAGTTATAACACGGGAGACGAGGGGGTCTTCTTCTTTGACTTCGGCAAGGTGTATACGGCACATATTATGGCATCTGAGATGATCAGCGCGATAGGGGCACTGCTCGCTGAGTAGTGGGGGCTTGCGCGTCCCATCTTTCTGGTGATTTCCCCAATGCGCTCCGGTAACATCACCGGATACAAGGTCCCTCCACCCATCCAATGCTGCCTGTAACATACTGATTTCAGGGAACATTCATCTCCTGCATACGACTTGCATGTTTATTGCGTTTAAATATTTTAACGCCCTGTTTATTTATAGCGAACTCTGTTCCAATAGAAGGCACCCAGGGACAAAGGAGCAAAGGTGAGGCTGACGAAGATTCTATACGACACCTTTGAAAAAAAGACTTCGAATCTTATCGAAAGATTACCTTTGTAAAATGAAAAGACAAAATACAAACAATTCTGTCGATTATAGAAATCCTGAGACAGGCTTGCCATTGCATTCAAGATGTTTCTCGAACCATGGCTTGCTCCACAATAAGTTTATGAATAATCCGGGTTAGGTATTAAAATGCCAAAATCAGACCGTTCAACTGAATTTTTGTTCACAGGTGCAATCTACCTGATGTTCTTTTTTTCAGGGGCTGCTGCGCTCGTGTATGAAGTGGTCTGGGTGAGGGCCTTGACCCTCATCTTCGGGGGGTCACATCTGTCTGTCACGACTGTGCTGTCAGTGTTCATGGGGGGGCTCGCCCTTGGAAGTTACGTGATAGGGCGGTATGGCGACAGGATCAAAAACCCACTCAGATTGTACGGGATACTTGAACTCGGTATCGCGCTTTCAGCCGTGATATGTGCAATACTGGTGAAATTCTATCCCACGTTCTATATCGCCATTGTGCAGAGCAGAGACCTCTCACCGCCATATCTGTCATTCATTCGTGTTGCGTTTTCGGTCGTTGCGCTCATACTCCCCACCACGCTTATGGGCGGAACGCTTCCGGTCCTTTCAAGGCTTGTTGCCGGCCAAGCCGGTTCACTCGGAAGACATCTCTCTTTCCTTTACGGAATTAATACGCTCGGGGCAGTGGTCGGCACGATAGGGGCTGGTTTCGTTCTGCTCAGGTTCTATTCCGCCAGTACTGCGCTCACCGTCGCAATTCTGACGAATACTGCCGTGGGAATTGTGAGCTTTAGCCTTTCTGGCAGGTTCTCACGCTTCAAGAGGCCTGAAAGTTCCGGGCTTATGACACATCCCTCTTTACCGCAGAGCGGTTTTGCGGGTACTGCAGCAAGTCCTTTTTCATACAGGTTGGTGCTTATGGGCATCGGTATAAGCGGATTCTGCGCGCTTGGTTATGAAGTCCTGTGGACGCGGATGCTTACTATTGTCATAGGCGCAAGCGTGTATGGTTTTACCATAATGCTCGCTGCGTTCCTCACAGGGATCGCTTTGGGGAGCAAGGCGTACGGTATCACGGAAAAGCTTTTTCAGAACTCAAAAACAACCGTGCCGCGTTTAATTGCCGGGTTCGGTGCGGTTCAGGCTTTCATCGGCATCACAGCGCTTGCAGTAACGTTCTCCATGCGTGATCTCCCTTCGGTTTCCATAGAGCTGAAGTCGTATTTCGCAGGCATATTTGAAGAAGCCTTTGCGGCCCGGCAATGGTCCAACCTCGCGCTTGCTTTCCTGTACATGGTCATACCCGCATTTTTTATGGGAATTGCCTTTCCTCTTGCAGGCAGGATAAACGGAGAATTCAGGAAACGCGCAGCTTCGGCCGTTGGAGAAGTTCTTGCATTCAATACCGTGGGCGCTATTCCCGGCGCCGCACTGAGCGGATATGTCATGGCTTATCTTCTTACGATCGAACAATCCCTCCAGATATTTGTAGCAGTCAACATTGGATTGGGGGCCCTCATCATCACGAGTACAGCAAAATACAGAATAATGTCATGGGGAGCCGGAGCTGCAACCATCGTGGCGCTGATCGCTATAGCAGTATATCCCGGGACATTCAGCCTCTGGAACAGGGATTATTTCGCGATCTTCAGAGTGAACCAGCCTGAGGTCTTCCGCTCCCGTGATCTGGTCCAGGAGGCCCTCGAAAACACCGAAGTCCTATATTACGCAGAAGGGGTGGAAGCGATCGTAAGCTCCATAAAGATCAAAGGTGGCGTCCAGTCCTTTATTACAAACGGCAGGGTTGAGGCCTCAAGCAATTTCGGCGATCAACAGGTCCAATATACCCTCGGCCATCTCCCCATGCTGCTCAGCAGAGACCCCAAAAAAGTCCTTGTCGTCGGACTGGGCAGCGGCATGACGATCAGCGCCGCGTCAGTTCATCCTGAAGCTGAGAAGATCACTCTTGTAGAACTCGAACCCCGGATGCTCGGGGTCGCGCAGACATTCAAAGAGTACAACCACGATGTCTTAATTAATCCGAAGCTGAAGATTATCTTTAATGACGGCAGGAACTTTCTGCTTACGACAAAAGAAAAATTCGACGTCATTACTGCCGACCCTATCCATCCATGGTTCAGGGGAGCGGGGTACCTCTATACAGATGAATATTTCCAAATCGCTTCGCAACACCTGAACGAGGGAGGAGTGATGTGCCAGTGGCTGCCGATCTATGAACTGACGGAAAAAGACCTCAGGTCTGTAGTTAGAACATTCACTATGAACTTTCCTTATGCCATGCTCTGGCTTACGTACTGGGACTCAGTCATTGTGGGCAGCAACACGCCTTTCAGAATAGATGAACCGGAGCTTCAACGAAAGATTGACAAACCGGCAGTTGCGGTTGATCTTGAGAGAGTAAACATGGGAAATGCACGGGACCTCCTCAGTTACTTTCTCATGGGAACCAGGGGGATGCAGGCCTTCGGCGAAGGGGGCCTCCTCAATACTGACGACAACCTGTACCTTGAGTTTTCCGCCCCCCTCTCAATTGGCAAGGGATACCTTATGGCTCAGAACGCAAGCAGGATCGTGCAGTACCGGGAAAGCATCCTGCCCTACCTGGCCCCTGCTGAGGGCGAAAAATCCCGGAGAGAGCAGGCAGAACGGTGGAAGGAGATTGACCATGCAACGCGGTTCTATGATCAACTGCATATACTTTTTCTGGATGGCGCTTCTGGAAATCCCGGATTCGTCCGCATGCTGAACGAATTCGACACGCGCTATCCATGGTACGGGCCAGGGCGTTTTCTTATGAAATCTTACACAATGGAGATCTCAAGGGAGCCGCAACTTGTCAAACAGTCCCAGCTTTTCATTTTTACAGACGAGATGGATCAAACCTCAAAAGTCAAAATCTCCGCAGTCCTCAGCCGGGTAAGTGAGTCGATGGCGATCGTTGATTTTGTAGATAATGATGCGAGGGTGCGTTTTGGCCATTTGAATGTTCCCGGGAAAGGGACAGACAAATTCATAGATAGCTTTGTGAACTCATTATTGAATGATATCGGGGATCTCTATGAACAGGAAACAGGGGTCTCGTCCGGCAGGGGAATGAAACATCCTCCCAGAGAGCAGACCCTGAGCAAGATCAGGGAACTCATCTCTCAAAGGATCAGGGACCACTCCGGGTGAATTGCTCACTGCTGTAACCCGAACTTTTTTATCTGGTATCTGAGGGTGTCATAGCTTATGTTCAGGAGCTTTGCGGCAAGGGTCTTATTGTTGCCCGCCTTTTCAAGGGCCTGTATGAGCAGGTCTTTTTCCATTTCCTCAAGTGAGAAGCCTTCATCGGGAAGGATAAACCTTGTTTCCGAAGGCTTTTCAGCCGCTATTGTCAGAGATGTCTGGTCGAAGAGCCATTTGGGCAGATTTTCCGGCTGGATCAGATCAGTGTTTTCCAGCACCACGAACCTCTCGATAAGGTTTTTCAGTTCCCTCACATTGCCGGGCCAGTTGTAAGAGACCAGCAGCTTCTCCGCTTCCGGAGACAGGTTGATTGCCTTCCTGTTGTACTTTCTTGTGAAATGCGAAAGAAAATATCTGAGGAGTGAAGGGATGTCCTCCCGTCTTTCCCTGAGCGGCGGGATATGCAGGTAAAAGGTGCTCAGCCTGAAGAACAGGTCTTTCCGGAATTCATTCTTCTCCACGGCCTGAAGGAGGTTTCTGTTTGTGGTCGCAAGGACTGTCACGTCTATGGAGATGTCGTCCCTGCCCCCGATGCGCCTGATCGTTCTTTCCTCAAGCACGCGCAGGAGTTTGCTCTGGAGGTTAGGTTTCATGTCCCCGATTTCATCGAGAAGGACGGACCCGCCTTTTGCTGCTTCAAAAAGCCCTTTCTTTTCGGCCCTCGCGTCGGTAAAAGCGCCCTTTTCGTATCCAAAAAGTTCGCTCTCAAGCAGCGCCTCAGGCATCGCCGCGCAATTGATCGAGATATACGGCTCGTATTTCTTGCCTGACGACTCATGCATCAAATGGTGGATCTTTCTTGACAAGACTTCTTTTCCCGTTCCGCTTTCACCGGTTATAAGTACAGTGGATACATGGGCCTTCGCCATCTTCCCGACTTTCCCAAGCAGATCATGGATCACTGGGGACTCACCCACAAAATCTCTGTCGGTCAGCTCAGCATAGGCCTTTCTCAGAAAAGTTACTTCCTGTTTGAGGCTCCCTTTTTCGATGACATTATCGATAACGATCTTTACTTCATCTTT
>QZKC01000093.1 GCA_003599425.1 Nitrospiraceae bacterium
ACGGTGCTTCGGATCAAAAAGGGAGAAAAATATGTAAGCAACCTTGAGGAATCTGAGGTATATTATGCCCCTAATGAAGTCCCTGAAGACGGCTATTTTTATATGCCTGTCCAGTGCCAGCAGTGTGAAAATCCGCCATGTGTAAAGGTATGTCCCACGCAGGCGACATGGAAAGAGCGGGACGGCATTGTTGTGGTTGACTATAATTGGTGTATTGGATGCAGATACTGCATGGCTGCCTGTCCGTATGGAGCACGGCATTTCAACTGGGGCAAGCCGAACAGAGCCCAAGAGGAATACAATACCGAAACGCATTACCTTGGCAACCGGCCCAGGTACAAGGGGGTTGTTGAAAAGTGCACCTTCTGCATTCAGAGGACCCGGGAGAACCCTGGAAAGTACCCTGCATGCGTTGAGATCTGTCCTGTCGGAGCCAGGAAATTCGGGAACCTGCTTGATCCTGAGAGCGAAATTCGTTACTGTATCGAAAACAAGAGAGTCTTCCGTCTCAAGGAGGACCTGAATACATCGCCGAAGTTTTATTACTTCTTTGCTGATTAGTTTTCACAAGGAGATACATATATGCTAAATTTTTTGCAGCCGGTTAAAAATTTTCTCACTGCAGTTAAGTTCCTGACAAAAGGGAGCAAGTGGTATTACGGATGGCTTGCCTTCCTCTCTTTCTTTATCGCTTTCGGCATTGTATCATATATAAGACAGCTTGACCAGGGAATGATCCTGACTCATATGAGGGATCAGGTCTCATGGGGCATGTATATCTCCAACTTCACTTTCCTTGTCGGAGTGGCTGCTGCGGCTGTACTTCTTGTCATACCGGCATATCTGTATAATTTCAAACCTATCAAGGAGATCGTTCTCTTTGGTGAAATGCTGGCCATTACCGCAATAGTAATGTGTCTTCTTTTCATTGTGGCGGACTTGGGCAGGCCTGAAAGGGCATGGCATATACTACCCATAATTGGCGCTATGAATTTCCCTGATTCACTCCTTGCGTGGGATGTTGTGGTCTTGAACGGGTATCTTCTCATCAATACGATAGTCGTGTTCTATGTTCTTTACAGATTGTCCCTCGGCAAGGAATACAAGATGTCCGTCATATGGCCTCTTGTTATTATATCGATACCATGGGCTATCAGCATCCATACTGTTACGGCATTTCTCTATAATGGCCTTTCTGCACGGCCTTTCTGGAATGCATCAATATTGGCCCCAAGGTTCATTGCATCGGCTCTTTGTTCAGGCCCTGCAATTATGCTGGTGATCTTTCAGATCGTAAGAAAGGCTTACAGAATAGACATCGCTGACACAGCAATATTCAAGATCGCTGAGCTTATTGCATATGCAATGGGAATAAACCTGTTTCTTTTCTTTGCCGAGGTTTTCAAGGAGTTTTATTCAGGCAGCGTCCACCTTGCACCTATGGAATACCTTTATTTCGGCCTGCACGGCCATTCAAGCCTGGTTATCTGGATGTGGCTGGCCCTGATATTCAATATAACCGCTTTCATACTCTTTTTGAGGCCTAAAACAAGGGAGAACTATTTCACACTGAATCTGGCCTGCACCTTGATAATCACAGGTGTGTATATAGAAAAGGGGATGGGATTGATCGTGCCGGGGTTTATTCCCAGTGTCCTTGGTGAAATATATGAGTATGGCCCAAGCGGTTTGGAAAAAGCCATAACTATCGGGATATGGGCAACCGGAGCGCTTGTATTCACCCTGATGCTGAAATTTGCTGTTCCCATTTATACCGGAGCGCTACGATTTAAGACGTCCTCCAAGGACGCAGAATAGAAAAAGGTCAGCGGTATTCTTCTGATATGGAAGAGGGAACAATATGCTCTCTGACTATCTCCCCAAGGGCTTTCTTATACATTTCTATGGAGTTATCTTTTTCTCCTTTCAGTTCGTACGCCCTGCCGAGTTCATAATACGTCCTGATGGGACAGGGGTTTGATTCTGCTGCGTCCTGAAGTGTTTCCACAGCCCGGTCGAGTTCTCCTTTGGCAATAAGGGTAGCGCCAAGTCCTGTTTTTGCGTCTCTCAGTAAAGGGTCGATCACAACAGCCTTGTGGAATTCCTCATAAGCCATGTCGTTTTCATTCATTTCAAGGTACAAAAAACCTAACAGCATATGTGGCTTTGCCAGGTCAGGTTTTGCTTCGATTGATTTTTTCGCGGCATAAATTGCCTGGTCGTAGAGCTGTGTTTGGGTGAATTTCAGGGCAAGATTATATCTCCTCTTCGCTATTGCCAGGGATTCATTAGGTACCTCTTTCCGAAACGTCAGTAAATCCAGCATCTTTTTCTCGTCTATTTCTCCAAGTAAAAATTGCAGATGGGCTTCAAGAACTGTCTTGTATGCAGGGGAATGTCCGGGGATATCATATGAAAGCCTGGAGTTTCCGTCTACAATAAGCGTTGATGGATATACTCGTATTCCATAATCTCCGAATACCTGTCTCTCGGTGTCGATGAGAACAGGGAATTTGATGTCATTTTCTTTGATCAGTTTGATCAGTTCATCTCGCTCGTCAATTCCCGGGGTTATGCTGACAACCTGCACCCTTTTGTTTATGTATCGGCTGAATATATCCTGACTGTCTTTTAAAGCCATGAGAGACCGCTCCTGCTCTGTCCTCCAGTAGAGGAGGATGACTATAGCCCCTCTGTACCTGTCAAGGGTGATCACTTCCCCGTTTACAGAGGTTAAGGAAAAATTCGGGACCGTTTCACCGTGGGGGATACCGACGGCCTGGGAAACAGAAGCAAGAAAAAGAAGGATGGGAAAAAATATCATGAGTGCCATGATACTTATATTACAGTATTCCGGGTTATCTTTCCGTCTCATTGTGTCAGTGATTAGTGACAGTGTCAGCAAAAAAAAGGCAGCTGACACTAACAACTGAAGCCGGAACGAATGGAAGACTACTCTTTAGCGCCTGCCTGTTTGAGGGCCTGAATAACATCTGAAAAACTTTTGTCTCTTGCAACAGATAATGCTGTTTCTCCCTTTTTTGTTTTTGCATTCACATCAGCGCCTTTTGCTATCAGCAGCTTTACAACCTGGGCATTGCCCCCGACTGCGGCATCTATCAGGGCTGTTCCAAGAGTATTGTCTTTTGCATTCACATCAGCGCCTTTTGCCAGCAGGAATTTGACGACTTCAATATGCCCTGCCAGTGACGCATCCATCAAGGCGGTTACCTGCTTCATATCTTTTACATTTGGATCAGCGCCTTTTTCAAGCAGAAGCCTTACAATTTCAGCATGCCCTCTGTACGATGCATCCATTAAAGAGGTTCCACCCAGAACGTCTGTTGCCTCAACGTCTGCTCCCTTAGACAGAAGCAATGAAACGATTTCGGGATGCCCTCCGAATGACGCTGCCATTAGCGCTGTCTGTCCTTTTAAGGTTTTAGCATTTATGTCAGCGTTCTTGTCGAGCAGGAGTTTGACCACATCTATATGACCTTCAAACGCTGCATGCATCAATGCTGTTCTTCTGACATTGTCTGCTGCATTTACGTCAGCGCCTTTTGAAAGCAGAAATCCTGCAATATCGGTATGCCCTCCAAATGATGCAGCCATCAGGGCTGACCGTCCTCTATGTGTTTGCGCATTAACATAAGCTCCTTTAGAAAGTACAGTTTTTACTGTACTAATATCCCCTTCTGCTGAAGCATTGATAAGATCTTCATTTATGTCTGCGAAGGAAGCAGCGTAAGCAATAAAAATTCCCATTATAATGGTAAGACCATACAAAACGACATATCTCAAAAGATGTTTCATAACGTAAATTACCCTTTCCTTTCTCAACAAAAATAAGAAATTTCCGGTCACATAGCGAACTAATTGTTTATAATAATCTACACACTAAAGAAGTGTCTGTCAACTGTACATTTATTCAGTATAAAATGCAGTTCTTAATCCAATGACCGAACAAGACAGGGGATAACTGCATGCACGAGATGAAAAAGGTTAAAGAAAAAACTGATAGATGAAAGCTGATGCGTATCAGCCTTTATAACCTGTTTCGTAAGCTGCGAAAAGGTTTCACGCATCCTCACGCAGTTTTTAACTTATAGCCCTTGTGTATCGTGATCTTTGATGAACAACATGCACTATAAATGTCCCATTGTGGGACACTTCTGTCTATTACTATAAATATATTATTATTCAGATGGTTATATTTAAGCACCACTCATTTTGTGGCATAAATTCTACAATCTAATAACAATGAAATGAGCTCACAATAACAGAGGCATTCCTTTTTCTATCAAAGGTGTTGTTATTACTCATTTCGTAATGTCACATTTACAATCTTTCATCGCCCTGTTTTAATGACAGTAATTCATTATTCGGGCATATTTATTGCAAAATTAATATCACATCCCTAATTGTGAGAATAAATTTGAAATATCTCTTTATTATCTTGATTATCTCGATGTCAACACTACTGATATCTGTATTGAACAAAGAAGCATTGGCAGTGGGCGCAGGCCGTGGTATAGGGACAAAAGAGAGCTGCCATAATTTTTCGGATGAATCATGGCTGCCGATAACCAAGATCTGCATAACATGCCACATCCCCCACAAACGCAAGGCCCGTAAGGCGGACAGTAAGTTTGAGAATGGATTGCCATGGCAGCAAACAATCACTTTATTTAACTACGGTCTCTATAACTCTTCATGGAGTTCATCGCTTACTGGTATGCGTGATGCGGCATGGACATCGCCGATCACACACAGGCAGGGAGGACTGCCGGATGGAATATCGAAGCTTTGCCTGAGCTGTCATGATGGAGTCATTGCCCCTGATGTGTTCAACCTGCACCACTTTGTATCTCTGGAATATGATGTCACAAAGGCTGAGCTGAGAGACCCTGATCTCACAAAAATGGGGGTAAGCGGGCCGATTTCAGAAGTCCTTGACAATGGCAAGATACAGTGCTCCAGTTGCCATGATGCTCATGACGAGGAGACCGTCGCTTTTACAAAGCTCCTGAGGGTAGAGAAGACGAAGATCTGTCTTGTATGTCACAAGAAATGAAATGAAAAAAGAGCAGTTATGAACAAAATAGCAGGGCAGAAATGGAAAAGCTGATTATCCTTGGATTGACAATGACTTTGTTCGTAAGCCTCCAAACCCTGGCCGCGGCAGATGTAACAGAGGGCTTTGGTCAGGGAATTGAACAGAGCCCGCACAACTTCTTCCATCATGCATGGCTGCCCTTAACGAGGATATGCTTTGTATGTCACACAATTCACGATGAGACACTGCCCAGCCAGCGTTATTCGAACGGGCTGTTGTGGCAGCGTAATGTATCCTCGGTTTCATACGTCCTGTATCACTCATACTGGGGTAAAACTTTTTTCGAAACCCGGGACAAGTCGCCCTTGACTTCACTCACAGGTAAACGGTCAAACCTTCCTGACGGGTTGTCAAAACTCTGCCTTTCATGTCATGACGGACTGGTTGCACCTGACGTATTCAACCTGCACCATTTCGTATCGGCAGAATATGACATTACAAAAACAAATCTCAGGAATCCGGACACTACTATCATGGGCAACAGCGGATCGATCACGGAAGTCCTCGACAGAGGGAAAGTGCAGTGCACGAGCTGTCATGATGTCCACGGGGTGGAATCAATCCCGCATACAAAACTTCTGAGGGAAGAGAAACCCAAGCTCTGTTTAACCTGTCACAATATTGAAATTAAGGAATGACAATGGATAAGGGAATTACAAAAGACATTCAATGTTTCATTCTGTCACATGTGAAAAAGATTTTAATGTTGCTCATGGCCTTTGCTGTACTTTTTGGCTGTGCACCTGAAAAGAAGCTGACACGCGGGATGTTTCAGAAGCAAAATAAGTACACGGCTTCGATGGAAGCATCTCGGTCGATACCTGCGGTGGAGAAGAAAGAACCCCTCTTTTACCCCACGCTCCCTGAACGGCCACGGCTCCAGCTTCTTTATTCTTTCACAGAAGAGAACTTTCGGGAGTTTAACGGGGGAAACAGGTTCTTCCTGCAGATCAAGAGGCCCCATGATATCGGGGCAGCGCAAGGGAAGATATACGTTTCGGACAGGGCATATAAGAAAATAACGGTCATTGATCTTGTGCTCCATGAGCTGGAACAGATAACCGGCGATTATGAGTCTGCGGGTATATGGGTCACGGATGACGACTACAAGTACGCAGCCGACATCAACAAAAAGAATATAGCGGTCTATGGTCCTGACAATAAACTCGTGAGGATCTATGATGCCGGCAATGAGTTTGAGAAACCTGTTGATGTTGCGGTGTATAAGAATAAAATATATGTGTGTGATCTAAACAAGCACATGATATTTATTATCGACAAAGACTCAGGTAGCATCATTCAGAGTGTCGGCGGAGTGGGAAAAGAAGATGGACGTTTTTACAAGCCGACACATGTGATAGTTGATCGCGAAGGAAACTTTTATGTGAATGATTTTTTCAACTTCAGGGTGCAGAAGTTTGATGCTGAAGGCAATTATCTTAAATCATTTGGCTATCCCGGTGATACCCTGGGTGCGCTTGCGAGGCCTAAGGGTATCAGCCTGGATAAGGAGGAGCATCTCTATGTTGTTGATGCTGCTTTTGAAAATGTCCAGATCTTTGATGACAGGACAACCGATCTGCTGCTTTTTTTCGGAGGATTCGGTATGACGCCGGGGAGCATGTACCTGCCGAACGGAATATATATTGATTATGATAATGTCTGGTATTTTGAAAAATATGCAGACAGGGACTTCAAGGTCAAATATCTTGTCTATGTCGGAAATACTTTAGGCCCGATAAAACTTAATATCTACGGCTTTGGAGACTGGACAGGTGAGATGAAGAAGGGAAACGTCAACGAAGATATTAAATAGAGGAACATATTTCAGAATGCTGGGACTACAGAGCATACATGTCTCATTAGTATATATAATGGGCGGACTGCTGTTCTGCTGCGTACTCACTCTCTGCTCTGCATATGCATATCACTCGGAAGGGGGTGATACGACATTGGCGATGTTATCAGAAAATTCTGTTTATATTGCTCAAGCAGATGTGGCGGAAGTTAGTAAGCAGGACGGGGGTAACCCCGTGGCCAATGAAGTTGACAAGGTTGTTGTTGAGCCTGCGGGTGAGAACAAAGTGACGAAGAAGAATGAGGTTGCTGATGGGTCTGCGGAGGAGAAAAAAGTGGTAGAGAAGGTAGAGAAGAATGAAATTGTTGATGATGAGGGGGAAGAGGATGATGAAGATGAAGAAGATGAGAATGATACAGAAAATAAACTTGGCAAAGAGATGTATGATGCCTATTGTGCCCGGTGTCATGGTTTCAAGGGTGACGGAAAAGGGGAGGCGAGCAATTTTACCTATCCAAGACCAAGGGACTTTACCTCAGGCATGTTCAAGTTCCGCTCAACCCCTTCAGGCGAACCGCCGACAGACGATGATTTGAAACTGGTCATACTCAGAGGCGTTCCGGGAACATCCATGTTCGGATGGGAAGGGAAGTTCAGCGACGAGGATATTGATGCACTTATAGAATATATGAAATCGTTTGATGAAGAGACCTTTGAATTGGAGGGAGAGTCTGTTGAGCTGGGAAAACCACCGCTGCGCAGTGACGAACTGATCGCAGCCGGCAAGGAGCTGTTTCAAAAGGCTAAATGTTGGGAGTGCCATGGCAAGCACGGAAGGGGCGACGGTGAGAAAGGGTGGCAGCCTGATTTCAAGGATGACTGGGGGAATAAGATATGGCCTACAAACCTTACTTATCCCTGGGAACTCAGAAACGGTGCGACCCTTGAAGACCTGCACAGGTCCATTGCCACGGGCCTCGACGGCACCCCCATGGCCTCTTTTTACGATTCCTATTCCGAAGAAAACAGATGGGCGCTGTCGTATTACTTGTTATCTATCCAGGTCTGGAGAAAACTGGACAGCATACTGGCCATTGAGAAGACGGATCGCCTCCCCTCGTCTCCTGTGGATGACCTTTGGAACAAGGCTGACTATACTGACCTGAAAATAGAAGGCAAAAAGGTATTCGGCATCCCTTTCATATCACTGATAACAAATATGCGGGTGAGAGGGGTTTATACGAACAGCCACATCGCGATCATGCTTGAGTGGGATGACAAAAAACCTGACAAGGGAAATGACGGGTTTCCGCCGGATGCAGTGCGGCTGCAATTTCCGTCAGCAAGGAATCTGGTGAATATCTGGTACTGGAATGCATCTGACGGCCGTGCCGTTGAATTCAACGCGTCGGGACAACAGATAAATGACCTGATCCGCCAGGAAAGGAGTGATATTCAGGCGGTTTCGAATTATGATGATGGCATATACCGGCTTATGTTCACCAGGCCTTTGGCCACGGGAGACAGTAATGATATTACGTTTTTTCTGAACAGACACATCCCATTCTCTGTCATTGCTTACGATGGCAAGAACAACGAACAGGGAGAAAGGGGCGCAATGTCGGCGGTCCGGTATATCATGTTGAAACCATGAGTTAGAGATGTCGCATTATAAAAAACAGTTAGACAAGGAGAAATTATGAAAGACACTGTCTGTAAACGAAAAGAAAAAAAGGTGGGTTGAATATGAAAAAAATACTATTAGTATCAATTACACTTCTCTGCATCATTGCTTCTTTGGCATTTGCCGAATCCATGGGCTTCAGAAAAAAGAGGCCTGCCTATCATGAATATGCAAATGTCGTCATGAACACCGTCTCCGAGAAGAACAATATGGCGCCGGTTGTATTCAACCACTGGCTCCACCGGGCCCGGTATACCTGCAGGGTGTGCCATGTGGACCTGAAATTTGCAATGAAGGCAGGCGCAACGGCAATCACTGAAGCAGCCAACAGTAAGGGACGATATTGCGGGGCATGCCATAACGGTAATGAGGCATTTGCTTCGACAGACAAGGAAGAATCCGGTAAGAAACCGGTGACAAATTGTGTCCGGTGCCATTCTTACGGGAAAACGGTTCAGTTCGAAAACAACTTTTATGCCTACACAAAAGACTTTCCCAGGGCGAGATTTGGCAACGGCATAGACTGGCTTAAGGCTGAACAGAAGGGGCAGGTGAAACTCAAGGACTTTCTTGAAGGGGTATCAACTCTGAAGAAAGAGGGAGAAAATCCTTCAGACGAAGTGCTCAAGCCGACAGTTGGAGAAATGCCGGAGATAATATTCTCTCATAAAAAGCATGCGGTATGGAATGGCTGTGAGTTGTGTCATCCTGTCATCTTCAGTGAAAAAAAAGGCGCAAACAAATTTACCATGGCGCAGATATTCGAGGGTAAGTACTGCGGGACCTGCCACGGAAAGGTCTCGTTTTCAACCCTTGATTGTCAGCGCTGTCATGTGAAGAGGGTGTTATGAAAAAACAAATAGTATGTCTGAGTTTCATCCTTCTGCTGATCCTTGCAAATGGGACGGCTGCCCAGGAGAACGTATGGTGGCAGTTGCCGACTTTGCCTTTAGCAGAGATCTATGGGAATATTCTTATTGACAGGGCATCATCTAAGGAGGGCGTAAAACCTGTAACCTTTTCCCACTGGAGCCACCGCACTCAGTACACCTGCAGGGTATGCCATTTTGAGATCGATTTTAATATGATGCTCAATACCACGATGATAACTGAAGACGGGAATAAGCATGGCAGATACTGCGGTGAGTGCCATGATGGAAAGATCGCCTTCGGCCATACAGAGGGTAACTGTGACAAGTGTCATAACGGCAACATAAGCTATGGAAAAGAGAAGTTCAAAAATCTGTCAAACCTGCCGCAGTCGCAGGCCGGCAACGGAATTGACTGGGTTAAGGCCCTGAGCGGTGGATTCATAAAACCCAAAACCTATCTGAGAGAAGAAATAAAACCGATAGTGTTTGAACATCAGATAGACATTGAGACCGCATGGGCCGGGATATCGCCTGTAGTATTCAAACACGCTGTCCATGGGCAGTGGCTGGACTGTTCAAATTGTCATCCGGAGATCTTCAGCATCCAGAGGGAGGGGACCGAGGGTCTCGCCATGGAGTACATACTGAAGTATGAATTCTGCGGGGTGTGTCACGGAAAGGTCGCCTTTCCC
This sequence comes from Nitrospiraceae bacterium, assembly GCA_003599425.1. Classification (GTDB taxonomy): domain Bacteria; phylum Nitrospirota; class Thermodesulfovibrionia; order UBA6902; family UBA6902; genus SURF-23. The sequence goes on from QZKC01000093.1 coordinate 10,166, forward strand.
CCGAACGACAACTGCGTCAGGTGTCATCCAAAGATGAAGAATCCGGGGAAGGAACTCGAAAAGGCACACTAAGCTGCTTTTAACGCCTGCCGGGAACGGCATGTATAACATATTGCCGGAAGTCCTCTCGGACCTTCTTGAGGCCTTCTTCCGCTTTATGCCTGAACTGGTTATCCTGGCTCATTGAATATGCCCTGTAGAGAAAGTTGATCTCAAAAAGCGCTGATGCGATCTCTTTTTGCTCTCCGTCAGGCCACGCGTTCACAGTATCAGAGGAGTAGTGCTCGTACTCTTTGAGAAGAGTCCTGATGTCATCAAACTTTTCCTGCAGTTCAGAGTTGTTGAATTGGTTGAAGTTGCCACGCCGTGCAGTTTGATCCAGGAGGTCGAATTTATCGAGAAGAGTTGATGTTATTTTTATAAAACCATCCAGTGGAACAGGTTCAGCAGCAAAACCGGCAGAGGTAGAAATGACAAAAAGCAATACTATGCAAAATAACGTCCCTTTCATTGTTAAGGTCCTTTCGCTCTGTGTATGATCGATACCACAGGGTATCTTTTTGATAACTTTTCGTCATATTTTTGCCTGAACTTGAAAAGATGTTAAATGAATTTAATATCTTTGATGTTTTATAAAATAAATTTGCTTTGAACAAGCCATGGCCCGAGAACATTTTGAACGCTGAAGTATATTAATGGAAGTGCTTCATCGTTTTTCCACGATGTACAGCACGAACTATTAATTTAATGTGCATGGTATAACCGCTGTCAAACTGCAATTCCAGGTTAACCGCTTCTCCTTCTTTTGGGACAGACCTGGGACTGATGAGCATCAGATGATAACTGCCGGGTTCAAGAGATACTGCACTCCCTGCAGGGATTTCCAGTTCTTCCATTGGCACCATGCGCATAATATCTCCCTGCATTTCGGTCTGATGGATTTCTATTCTTTCAAAATCCTGACCTGAAACACCGATCAATCTTCTTGACCTGGAGGATTTGTTCTCAATCGTCATATACCCGGCTATTACCCTGGCATTGGTAGGCGCCTCAAGCATCCACGCCTCGTGGACAAGAATTAAATCCTCAGCACTGACATTTGACAGGCATAGAATAACCGACAGGACTGCTAAAGTAAGGTGGCGATATTCACTTTTCATTATTTTTCTCCTCCTCTTCCTCGTCATCACCAAGCTTAATGTAATTGAATCTGATACTTGTTCTGCAGCATTCTTCAGTATATTTATTGCGTAGCTTGCGGAAATCCTCAGCAATTTGCGCCGGTTTGTGAGGGGGCGAAAAATATGCACGCAGCCTGCCGAGAGGGTCTATAAGCAGGAATGAAGCGCTGTGATCAATATAATAATTGTTTTCCGGATCCTTGCCAGGTACAAGCCTGTATGCAACGCCGATAGGTCTGGTAAGTGAATCTATAACATCCGGCTTCCCGGTTGCAGCGATAAAATTCTCGTTAAAGTGAGCAATATATTCCTTTAAATTATTGACCGTGTCTCTTCCCGGATCTACTGATATAAAAACGACCTGAGTGCCGACACCGAATTTCTCTTCTACGAGATCTCCTTTTTCAATAAGGTTGCCGTAAATATAGTTAAGATCGACAAGCGCCATAGGACATACATCAGGACAGAAGGTATAACCAAAAAACATAAAGGTCCATTTTCTGGAAAGACCCCACTGCGTGAACTCAATGCCGTTATGGTCAGTAAGAGAAAAAGAGGGAAGAGGCACCGGCACATTCAGGACAGTGGCACTTGGGTATTCGTCGATCGGTGCAGGAATGTCGTTATTTTTTAGACTGGTCCCGATCCATATCCCCAGTATAAGCAGCGCCAGTACGGGGAATACGTATCTGACTGTTTTCATGTTTTTCCTTTCATGCGTGATTACAGGCCGTTTCGGTTATCCTTTTTTGTCTTTGATATTATTTTTCATATAGTACACGATTAACCCGGTCATAGCTTCGTTCCTTGTGACACCCTGACAAACAACTCCCGCCTGTTTTTGTCTTTTTGTATTCGAGGCGGATACTGACCTGGCCAAAAGGGAATTCATCGCGTATCCTGCCGTCCTGGTCAGATGCATGAACATCATGACAGGCCCTGCATGTCCTTCCCTTTTGCTGATATACATGTAATCTGTGGAGATTGACAGGCCCGTTCCTGAACCTGGTAACTGTTTCAGTGGTCTCAAGGGTCATCAATGATTCCTTGTGGCAGAGAAAGCAAAGATTGTATACCCCTTTTTTATACTCAGCATAAAACTTACCCGGGAAAGGCAGTCTGAGAATGAAGGCGTTATCCGAGCCATGGGGGTTGTGACAGGCGACGCAGTTGCCCTGTGCTACAGGACCATGCAGAAACCGTCTCTTTTTCCATTGACTGCTTTCCTTATGACAGCGGTAGCAGAGTGTATCGATACTGTCAAGCAGGAGATGCCTGCTTTCTGAGTAATGAGGTGAGTGACAGCTCGTGCATTTCCCGGACCTGGCAGGCTCATGTTTTTGCGCGGACTGCTCTATCTCATGCAGCGTTGCCTCGTGACAGGTGAAACACAATTGGTCAGATGATGTCTTCAGACGAAATTCGTGGTTTCCTGAATGCGGGTCGTGACATGCCGAACATCCGGACTGAATGATGGGAGCATGGATGTATTTCCGGGACATGCCCTGGACCATTTCCTTGTGGCAGATAAAGCAGAGATTTACTCCGGCATCCACAAGTCTGTGTTTGTAATTGGAAGCATGCGGATCGTGGCAGATCCCGCAGTTCCCGTCACGTACGGGCTTGTGGATCACGCCCGAAAAAAGCCTTGTGGCCTTGTGACATGATGAACACAGTTCACTGTAGGACTGTTTGAGCAGATAGGTCCATGCTGACTGATGAGGGTCATGGCAGGACGTACAGCTTCCGTTCATAATAGGCGAGTGAACTGAAGTGCTGGATTCGATCTTGTCCTTGATATTGTTATGACACCGGGTGCAGGTTTCACGCTGATCTGCGTCGATACCATACCTGCCGGAATAGGATTTTTTGCGGTGACATTCGAAACATATTCCCTTATCCACCGGTTCATGCAAAGACTTTCCTGTCCCGGCAGTGAACTTCTCATGACACTGCTGAGATACGCAGGCAGCGGGGCCCTGCACATGGGACAGGTACTCTTCCTGTGATGTAAAGGAATAGACACTGGCTGAAACACCCTGAAACGCAAGGAAGAAGAATACAAGGCAGATCTTCCGTAATGTTGTCAGGTTACTCATATACCATGAAGCCTCTGCGGGGGTTCAGGTTACTGGTTGCCGAGCTGCCGTCATAGCCGAGTGCTACGTTGACGGCCTTCTGAAGCCGTTCCATTGCTTTTGTCTTATCACCACTCTCTGAATACAGAATAGACAGGTCCCGGAGCAAGGGTATATGGTAATAAAATGTATAAAAGTGGGAGTCCTCACTTTCAAAGGTCCAGACATCAAACAGACTTTCCGCTATTTCAAGCTCCCTTATCGCCAGATCAGTCCTCTTCATGTGCTTATATGCAAGCCCGAGGATATAGTGCGCCCTGATCTTGAGATCTACGCGGGTGTAGGAGGCTGCTTTGACCAGATCTTCCGATTCTTTGTATTGCCCATCTTCGGACAGCAGGATCGCATAATTAATGCGCGCTGCAATGTTATTGTCCAGTGCCATAGCATGCTTGAAGGCCTCTGCTGCGGCCGTGGCGTTGCCCTGTTTCCACAGAATGATACCCTTGAGATTATGGGCCCATGAATAGTTATTACCGGACGTCATGGACTTGTTCAGGGCAGAGAAGGCCTGCTCAAGGAGCCCTTTCTTATACATCTGAAGGGCGTAGCGGTATGAAATCTGCATTTGAGAATCAGCCTCTTTTTGCTGCGCGCTTTTGTCCTTTTGTTCAGCAACAGGAGCACCGACCAGCATTTTGATATGATTGGCAACGGCATCCCTGGCTGACTGAGGGAAACTGGGATGGATGTGTTCAATGGTCCCTTTTTTCGCAACAAGTATCGCTGTGGGCAGTGCAATAACACCATAGTCCTTGAATGCTTTGAACCCTTCATCGATAAGCACCGGGATATTGATCCTGTTTGTTGATATGAGGCTGCGTACTTCGCGGATCTCCGCATCAGGGATAGCCTTGTCCTCAACGGGTGTGTATACCGCAAATATCTCGAGCCCGTCCTTTTCATGATGTTTCATATAAAATTCGTTCAGGAATTTAAGCTCATCCAGAGAGTAATTGAGGAATGAATCACTCAGGGGGAGTTCCCAGAAAAGCAGAACAAGTGGTTTGTTCCCGAAATATTGTGATACGGTGATGGTGTTGCCCTGAAGGTCTTTCAGGACAATTTCTTTTGGCTTCTCTCCCTCTTCAAGGCCGATCAGGGCAAAGGAGCGAAGAGGGAACATACCATCTGAAGCAATAAGAACAAACAAACATATTATGAGTAAATATGTTTTTAATGCCGCTTTTTTGTGAACATAGGAGACTCTTAGCATGCTGCCATTTTATAGAAATTATTCCGTGCCATGCTTCTTTGACCATGGCGATTTGTCAAGGACTTCAACGATCCGGAAGAGATACCCAAAGGGATAGTCGGGCTGATAGAGATGGAATTTGTCAAACTCAAAGAGCTTCCGCGCTGCCAGGAGAAACCTGTATAAGGGGTCATCCTTTTCAAGGATCACGACCTCGCTGTTCACCTGAAAGCTTATATACTGGATACCTTCAGGCGTATGGGTCATGCCTACATATAGCAGGCTTGCAAAGGGGTTTTTCCTCAGATTATCAAGTGCCTTTCCTCCGAATATCTCAAGGCCTCCCAGCACGGCAGGATTAAAATTATTTTCGTCACGGTAGAGTTTTTTCATTGCTTCCAGCCTCTTGTAAATGCTCTCTTTCCAGGGTAATGCCCGCGCCTCCGCGATCACACTTTCAAAAATGTCCGTATAGTGCTGAATATGTTCATGCTCGGGAAGAAGCCCCAGCCCTTTCACTGTCATATTCACCGGGAACTGCCGGTCCTCAGACCATGTGGCCATCACGGGCAGGTGTGCTGCGAAAAACTGGGTCGGATGCCCCTCTTTCATTGAATCAAGAAATTCGATCCGGGATGTAATTAACCAGTTCAGACATTTGGCAGGTAATCTGTTCAGTGTCAGTCTCATGTTATTTTTCCTTTCTTTCAAGCCAGAGTTTTAGTTTATGGAGGATAAGGGCGCTCCTGTATTGCCTCAGATGAGCACGGGCCGTTAGCAGGATGAGTATTACGATCACAAATCTCAGAGGACTGAGATCTTTTGCAATAATGCCGTTGTAAATGAGAAGCGACACCGCAACTACGACACTCACGATGCTGAAAATCAGGTACAGGTTTTTTCTTCCTGCGATGTGGCATAACAATGATCTCTCTTTCTCGCTCAGTTCCATTCAGGGCCTCGTCATTTTCCCCATGCCGTAATCCTCACGTGCCTTTGCCAGGACTTCAGGCGTGATTTCCCTGTACTTGTTGTCGGCAGCATACCGTTCTATGGCGCTGCGGATCATTGACCGGACAAAAAAAGGTATCCTTTTCATGCGCTCTTCAGCCTCAGATGACCAGACAGGACTGCATGTGCTGCCCCTGTCGGTTACAGAGGATGTCACCTGAAATACGGGTGGGTTTATGATGTCTCCCCCGGCCGGGTAATAAGCACACCATGGGTCTTCTGCAAGAATATCTCCATGTGCAGATAAAGCCCTTGCCCTGCACCCGCCGCAAAGTTGAATAAATTCACATTCTCCGCACTTGCCCTTTGGCGTCGCCTTTCTCAAAAAAGCAAAGACACTGGAATGATGCCAGACCTGATGGAATCCTTCATTAGTCAATTTCCCGGCCTGCGTTTCCATATACGGACACGGAGTAACAGAGCCCTCAGGAGTTATTCTGCAGTAGTTCGTCCCTGCCATACACTTTCCTGCGTCAAGCTTCAGCAGATTTGATCCGGGATAGATCTGGTATAAAATGCGTCTGAAAGTCGGTGCGCATCGCGTCCGTATCATCATGTCGCCTCGCTTCCGCTGCATATGCACAAGCATTGACAGCAGCTCCTCATACTGAACGGCAGTGATATCAGTGAACTCCTCACCGCGGCCGGTACAGACCATAAAAAAAGGGCTGAAGACATTTGCCCTTAGGGACCGCGCAAATTCGATCAGGTCCGGGACCTCATCATAATTGTTCCTCGTCACCACTGCGCTGATCTGTACTGAAAGGTCATTAGCCCTGCACATCTCAATAGCTGCTACAGCTCTCTTCCACGCTCCGTTTGCCTGCCTGCTACTGTCATGTATTTCAGGACTGACAGAGTCGAGACTGATGCTGACCCCTGAGACGCCGGCCTGCTTCATTTTCCCGATGACCTTATCGTTGATGAGCAGCCCGTTGGTCCCCAGCACTACCATTATCCCCCTTTTGTGCGCATGTTCAGCAAGTTTAAAGACATCCCTTCTCATGAGGGGTTCACCTCCTGAGAGGACCAGCATGACTTCGGAATTGACCTCAGCGATCTGATCGATCACCTGAAGTGCCTTTTCCGTAGTCAGCTCGTCTGAAGGACTTTCGACAGGAGAGTCTTCAAGTCTGAATGCTGCCGGCAGGTAGCAGTGACTGCACCGGAGATTACAAACCCTCGTGATGTTCCAGGATATGACTTTCAGGCTGTATTCCATATTTCTCATAGAGAATCACCTCATGCAAGAAGGACATTGCACTGTGCCTGACGGACCAGATTTTCTGCAGTGCTCCCCATTTCCGGCTCCTCTGCCTGATGGGCGCCATACCGCCCGACCACAAGCAGGGAGGGAGGGGCATTTTCTATATATCTGCATATTTCATAGTAGGGTTTTCCGGCAAGGAGCGTCGTTGCAATTACATGTCCTTTTTTTTCTCCTATGCTTCTGGCCTCACGAAGATATCCCTCATAGACCTTCTTGAGCCCCTTGTCTATCACTTCGTCATGGAGGGTGGCCTGCTCCTTGAACCTGAATTTCTCTCCATCCTCTCTGGAAAGCACCCCCACGAGACTCTTGAATGCAACAGTATGAAAATGGGGATCAAATACCGAGACAACCTCGACCTGAGCATCAAATACATCCGATAGTGCCAGCGCCTTCTCGAGGGCCTGGTACGAGTGCCGGCTTCCGTCGACAGCAACGAGGATCTTTCCGGATATTCCATTATCATTTTTGACGACAAGAACATCGGCATTTATATTTCTCATGACCCGCTCACAGACGCTTCCCATAAATGAATTGCCGTTTACAGAGCCGAGACCCCGTATCCCCATCACAACAAGATCATAATGATTGTTGCGCACGTCCCTGGCGATCTCATACCAGTTTTTTCCTTCAAGGAGTGAACGCCCGCAGGGCAAATGATGTTCAGCGCACTTCCTTTCGAACACATCCAGATAGGCGTCAGATATAAGCCGGAGCCCATCCCCGATAAGAGAGGCGTGGACCCGGCGGGACCGATCAAGTCTCTTCTGCTCCAGATACGGCTCGGGAAGCCCTTCTTCCATATCCTTGAATCTCCTGTCATGAAGAGATGCGCTGTAGACGTGGGAGCCTGTTATCCTCGATCCCATTTTTTCGGCAATAGTCACACCCAGGGTGATGCTGTAATTTGAATGCTCCGAATTGTCAACAGGCACATAGATCTCTTTATACATTGTGTGCACTCCTTGGTTTCATGTTTTCAGTTTTTTCAGTTTCTTTCGTATGAATAAACTTGCGCCAATACATGCAAAGGCCGCGGCTGGGGGCAGCACATACACCTTTAAAGGAGCAGGCGGCTCAAGCATCACATGATACCAGGCTGATATGGCGGCCCTGTCTGCCTGCTCGTCATGCTCACCGTCATAGACAGTTACTGAGAGGGGGATAAAGGTATCGGGCACAAAAGTAATATCGTTCTTGTCTCCAGTAGCAAGCGGCCTTCTCAATAATATTCTGTACAGGCCGTCGGAATATTCTGACTCCACCCTGATATTGTTCTGTTCCTGTGTTACCATGGCATTTTCCTTCTGTCCACTGGCATTGAACTCAACCGCCTGATCATCTGATGCTCTCCAGTACCAGAGATTGACAGGATGGGCGCTGTCTCCAAGGTAAAAATATGGCTTTTCAGCTCCTGATGAAAGCTGGACAGGGAACTGCAGACGTACTGCATCAGCAGGATGGCCGTCACTGCCTTTATTGGGCCTTTTGTCAGTCCATTCAAGCAGTATCGACACTTCAGCATCAGTATAGAGACTTCGCACTCGTATGTTCGTGACAACCGGGATAAACTGGCGTGGCTCGAAGATAAGCTGTCCGCTGAGAGGCAGGTCGATATAGGCAACTGCTTCCCATTGCTTTTTGTCCGATACTGCGGGGATTGTGTCGACCTTTTTCGCTGTCAGGGCACTGCCGGTTTTCCTAGTGACCTGCAGGCTTTTCACGTAATGTGACAGTGCCCACCGGTCCTGTTCTGAGTAGGAAGTTTGAAATGAAGCCATGGGCGTGCCGTCAAATCCTGAGGTTATGGAGCGGTATATGTCCTCAACCGCAGGGAAGTTCCTGTATTCCCAGTTATGGGTAAGGTCAGTGGGCCAGGCTCTGGTTCCTCCGTCATTCTTAAAGTCAGACTGCCATCCTTTTTCACCATTACCGCGTCCGGCCCTGCCGTGGCATTCCCAGCATTTGGCCTTCTCAAATATTTCCATCCCCTGTTTGATGAGGGCATCAGAGGGTGAAGGGGCCTTCCCGATCTGAAAGGCCTTTCCTTGTAGCTCGAAGGTCTCCTCGTCAAAACTCTTAATGTACTCGACGATTGACCGTACCTCCTCGTCGCTGAAGCGCGTCCATGGCGGCATGGAGGTGCCGGGGTTGCCTTTCTGCGTGGACCTTACAATATCCTCATCTGTCGGAGGTTCGCCGGAAGGTGTGGTCCGGAATTTGTAGGTGCCCTTGGTGAAGTCCCGCGGCTGGGGAAGCGTGTAATTTCCCGAGGCATAGCCCTTGCCGTCTCCCTCATATCCGTGGCACTGAGCACACCATGCATCGTAAAGCATCTTCCCTTTGTTTGCGTCAGCAAAAGCCCCGGCGGGCAGCAGCATAGCAAGAGCGAGAATGACAATTTTTCTCACGGTATTTCCTCCTGGCTTACTGTGAAACGCGTTTATCCCGATATCATGTAGCATTCTTACATTTTCCTCGGCTTGTTTCCCGTTGCCTCATAAATGAAGAGCGTTACCTGCCACGCCTCTTCTTCAGTCAGAAGATGTTCAAAGGAGGGCATCGATGAATCCCACGGTGTTGACCCTGCGGGAAGGGTTGTCCAGCCCTTTGCTATACGGTAAAAGACAAACCCTTCAGGAAGCTGAGCGATCGTATCAGTGCCTCTGAAAGGAAGCGGCCTCGGATTGAACGCATCGGCAAAGTGTCCGTTGCCGTCCAGGTCGTCACCGTGGCAGTAGAAACAGTTCTGGTAGTAAACCTTTTTACCGGCTTCGATGTGGACTGCCATGGCTGCCTCATCCTTGCGCAAAGGGTTTTCAATACCGAGGATATTGATTGATTTCCCGCGGTACGTTATAGATGCGGGAGGTTCAGGATGTACGATACGGGCCGTGGCAGGGGGAGCGAGCTTGGGCATTACCTTTCCGTAAGTAATAAACCCAGCAAGTACCGGCAGTAATATGTACATAATGAGGATGCGGGGGATCCTTTTGCTGTCATCTGCGAGGACTGTCCTCATTGGGCGGAGGAATGCCTGAAACTGCTCTTCTCTGATGGAAAAATAAATGATAAAGGTGAACACCGACATGGCCATATACATGAGGATTACCTGACCGGGCAGAGGGGGAGCAAAGAATTCGACGCTTTTCAATCCCCCGTACATGGCCATGAGTATGCCTATGTAATTATAGAAAGGGGCTTTCTTCTTGGCTGAAATTATCGAGATAATGATTCCCGCACCGGCTATAACCGGATAGATTGTCAGCATGTTAAGAGCCTCCTGCTTTTTCTATTTCTTTTGTTAGTGTTGGTAATGAATCGAGACTCACAGTCACCTTTCCACCCTGGCTCTGAATATAGGCGCTGACAGCGATCATTTCTTCAATGCTCAGGGAGTCCTGTGCAGCCGGCATGATATTGTCTGTTCCTTCAGCTACGTAAGCTCCGGGGTTCACAAGAGACTCAAAGAGGAACTCCTCGGTACCTTTGCCTTTTATCGCGGCATGTTTTTCCACCTCGTTGATTAAAGCTGCAAGAATGGGGGAAACGATGTCAGGATCAGGTTTTTCAGGATGACATTCTATGCAACCGCCCTTATCCATAAATATATTTTTCCCGATCTTGAGCAATTCTTCCTGTGAAATACCTGGGTTGATGTCGACAGAGGCCGCAACCTGTTTTTTCAGTGTTGATCCGAGGTATTTTCGTAGCACAGGCAAAGATCCGGGATAGGAAATGGTCACGTCTGATCCCTTACTTTGCAAATAGGCGGCCACCGCTATTAATTCGCCTTCAGTGAGAAGCTTCTGTGACGGCGGCATAATCGGTGCATAGCCTTCCGGAACATATGCCTTTGTATCTACCAGAGCCTGCATTATGTATTCTTCCTGGCTTATGCCCTGGCTTTTGATCCGTTCGAGAATGGCGCCGCCAATCCCGGTAATGGCAGGAGACCTCATGCCGGGCTCAGGCGTGTTGGGATGGCAGACCATGCACTGGCCTTTACCGAAGAGAATTTCTTCTCCAATTTTCAGAAGTTCATCCTGGCCAATCCCCTCTTTGATCTCGATGACCTTTGGGGGCAGAGACTGTGATTGAGGAAGAAAATAAAGACCGACATAGGTATAAAAAATACTGAGACCGATTATGAGGACTACCAGTCTGCCAAATCCGCCCTTCATGATGTCCTCCCCTGACCCCTGACTTTCTCCGTCTTGATCATCCCCCAGAAAACCATGGCCACGAGAAAAAAGAACAGGACCGTTGTGATGGACGCGACGACCGAGGCAAATCCATGGGTAGGGAGAAATGCATCGGGACTCGTGTCTTTGAGTATCCCATAGACATGCCAGTACTGTCTGCCGCCTGACCTCATATACCCGAGGAGCGACATGAGCCACGTAAAGGTTACAGTAACACCAATGAGTGAATACTGTGACCTGTCAGGCATTTTTCCCCAGTTGGGTTCACCGATTACGTGTGCCCCTTTGTACAGGTATTTATCAATGACCATTGTTGCGATCATGACGCCAAAGAACAGGCCAAACTGGATCGTGGAGAGCACCTTCACCCGTATTTCAGCGGGAACAATATAACTATACCAGCCGAGAAAGAGTATGCCCGCAAAGGAGGCGATCATCAGAACGGCCTTCAGCATGGTCCCTGTCTTTGCCCAGGGCACGGTCGGTTCTTTGTTGCTGATCCTGAATATCGAATAACTGTAAAAAGTTGAAAGCATGGCGACAATAGTGGCCGTATTTTTCGAGGCCATAACGCCCAGGTTCCCGAGGATCGGATGGTAAGATCCGATCCTTCGTGCCTCTTCAAGGCTGACTGCGACACTGTGGGGCGTCAGCCAGATCGCCCAGCCGAGGAACGTGAATACATAGAGCAGTTTCACATACTTGAAATACCGT
>QZKC01000005.1 GCA_003599425.1 Nitrospiraceae bacterium
GCATTACGTTGTTGCCTGTTCAGCAATCGTTGGGAAGATTTCTGGGAGAATCGGATATGCGCTTAATTCCCTTTACCAATAAATTTGTCGCACACCCGTTTTACTTCGGAGAGTTTACTTTTGTGCGTGTTTTATCATAAAATGTCATGTTTGAAATTTCACTGAAGGGCCCATAGCTCAGTTGGTAGAGCTACCGGCTCATAACCGGTTGGTCCCAGGTTCGAGTCCTGGTGGGCCCACCAATTAAGAGTTAAGAGTTAAGGGTTGAGAGTTAAGATAAAAAGTAAAAATGAGAATCCCCGATTAAACTCATGACTCATAACCGGAGGGGAAATTGAATGAGCAATTAAAGCTTCTTATTGAACTCCAGGAAATAGATACCACTATCCTGTCAGTAGCCGATAAGATCGAATCACTCCCTGGAAAACTGGAACAGTATAAAGCTCCTTTCAAAGAATCCAGTAATGCCTTTCAAAAGTTAAAGACACAACTTGAGGCCCTGAACAAGAATAAAAAAAACAAAGAACTGGAAGCTGAAGAGATACAGGAAAAGGTTAACAAGCTCAAGACCAGGAGCAAGGAGATCAAGACCAATAAGGAATATGAGGCATTTCTGAAAGAAATAGAAGGGTATGAAAAAGAAAAGTTCAGGATCGAGGACGAGATCCTTTCAATCATGGAGAACATTGAAGCGTTCACAAAAAACCTTCAAAAAGAAGAAGTAAAGCTCATGAAGACAGAAGATGATTTTAAACAGCAGGAAAAGGCAGTTGATGAGGATAAGGCAAAATTACATGCAGAAATGGAGACTTATAAGACAAAGAGAAAGGAATTTGTCGCACAGGTCAATAGTGATATCTACGAGCAGTACATGAATCTTTTGAAACGGTCCGGAGGATTGGCCGTAGTTCAAACCAGAAATGAAATTTGTCTTGGATGTAATACAAACATTCCTCCCCAGCAATATAATGATATAAAGAAGAACGAGAGCATGTTTAACTGTTATTTCTGCAAGAGATTTCTCTATTACAAAGAGCAATAGATAATCTATTTAGCTTCCTCTCCTGCCGTAAATTCAAAGAAAAGCATACGATCCTATGCAAACAAATTTATTTCATGTAAGACATGCTGTAATGTATTGCGATGGAGCGTCGAGCGGGAACCCGGGGGATTCCGGTATCGGCGTTGTCATCGATCTTACCGGTGAAGGCGTTAATCATAATGATAAAGAAAATATATGTCAGATATCTGAATATATCGGGATAGCCACTAACAACGTAGCGGAATATACTGCCCTGATCAAAGGACTTGAGAGAGCCAGGGCATTGGAAATAGAGAGTATAGAAATATTTATGGACTCGGAGTTGCTGGTACGGCAGATAAGCGGGATTTACAGGGTCAAGCATGAGAACCTGATACCGTTATGGACCCGGGTGATGAGTCTTTTAAAAGAATTTTCTCATTATAGTGTTGCACATGTGCCAAGGGAGAAAAATGCAGTAGCTGATTCCCTTGCAAGACGTGCTGTTGCTCATAAAAAGGCTAAAAGATGGTGACCATCATAATATTTTTATCGGCTTGACACGGCTGGATTTTTTAGCTGGACAGATCAACGGCTGACCTGTTATAATGTCTCTACCTTTTCCGGAATTTCAAGGTAAGAATAAACAGCGAACGGGGTAAGTTAAAATCTATAGTGATACTTTACAGTTAACGGTTAACTCATTAAAAAACAAGGAAATATATATTCGAATTTATAAAGGTCATAATTGCAGCGGCGGCGGTTAACCCCCATTATAGTTGGGCATTCGGCTTGACAAAAAAGGGCGGAGTCTTAACCCCGCCTTTTTTTATGCCTGATTGTAAAAAAGTCAAGTCATTTTTTAGTAATATTAAGGAACACTCACAGCAATAATGCGTTATTTAAAGAAATTATATGATTGGGTAATCCATTGGGGGCAGACCCCCTATGCTGTTCCAGCATTGTTTCTTCTTGCTTTTTGTGAATCATCTTTTTTCCCGATTCCTCCTGATGTTCTTCTTATTACAATGGCAATTTCTCTTCCAAAAAAATCTTTTAAGTATGCATTAATATGTACTGTCGGCTCTGTTCTTGGCGGTATGTTTGGCTACGTTATAGGCCTCAAGCTTATGGATTCGATAGGGATTCCTGTTTTAAACCTCTATGGAGCAATGGAAAAGTATAACTACATACAATCTATGTATATGCAATATGATGCATGGGCTGTTGGAATAGCTGGATTTACTCCTATCCCTTATAAAGTATTTACGATTGCCGCAGGAGCATTTAAGATTGATTTTTTTGTTTTTGTGATAGCTTCTATTGTTGGAAGGGCTGGGAGATTTTTTCTCGTTGCAGCTTTCATTTATAGTTTCGGGCCAAGTATAAAAGTTTTTATAGATAAATATTTCAATCTTTTGACCTTTGCTTTTTTCGGCCTTTTGGTTCTTGGATTTGTAATCGTTAAATATGTCTTTTAAAGCATTACGTTAGCTTTCTGCAGTTTATGTAATTAATGATCCTTGCTTGTTATTCCTCTTTTGAAACAAGTTTCAAAAAAAATAAAAGGGCGGTTTTCTGACCGCCCTTTTATTTGTATGTGTATCCCCTGTATCTTGGAGTGCTACTTTTTTTTCCTGATTGTTTTTTTAGTCGTCTTTTTAACAGGTTTTTTTACTATTTTCTGTGTAGGTTTTTTTGTTGCTTTCTCTGCTTTTTCTTTCAGCATTGCCTGTGCTGCTGCAAATCGTGCGATCGGGACTCTGAAAGGAGAGCAACTGACATAGTCAAGACCGATATTATGACAAAATTCAACAGATTTCGGCTCTCCACCGTGTTCTCCGCAAATACCCATCTTGAGATTTTTCTTTACCGAACGTCCTTTTTCAACAGCCATTTTCATGAGCGCGCCGACACCCTCAACATCGATAGTGATAAAGGGATCTTCGGACAAAATCTTGTGCTCCACATAGAAAGGCAGGAACCTTCCCGCATCATCCCTTGAGAGGCCGTAGGTCGTTTGTGTGAGGTCGTTCGTCCCGAATGAGTAGAAGTCTGCGATCTCTGCGATCTGGTCTGAGGTCACGCAGGCACGAGGCAGTTCAATCATGGTACCTGTTGTATAAGGAACCTTCATCCCGTAATCTTTTTGTACTTTGCTAGCTACAGAGACAACAACGTTCTTCATCGCCTCAAGCTCTTTTACATGGCCGACAAGGGGTATCATGATTTCAGGAATGACTTTGATCTTTTCTTTCGCAAGTTCACATGCGGCTTCCATGATAGCCTGTGCCTGCATTCCATAGATCTCTGGGAATGTTACCCCGAGGCGGCAGCCGCGGTGTCCCAGCATGGGATTAAATTCATGGAGGGACTGATTCTTCGCATTCAATTTGTCAAAGGGGACGCCCATGTCATCAGCGAGGTCGTGAAGATCCTTGTCTGTGTGTGGGAGGAATTCATGAAGTGGCGGATCAAGCAGTCTGACCGTTACCGGCAATCCTTTCATGGCCTTGAAGATACCGAGGAAGTCAGCTTTCTGGAAGGGGAGCAGTTTGGCAAGCGCTTTCTGTCTGTCTTCGAGCGTATCGGAGAGGATCATTTCTCTTACAGCCTTGATCCTGTCCGATCCGAAGAACATGTGCTCTGTCCTGCAAAGGCCGATTCCTTCAGCACCATAATTTCGTGCAACTTCTGAGTCGTTTGGCGTATCGGCATTTGTCCTGACCTTTAGCTTCCTGGATTGATCAGCCCATTTCATCAGCTCTTTGTACCACTGGTTATGATCAGGGTCTGCAGGCAGCAAGCCGAGCTTGCCTTCGTACACCCGCCCTTTTGTGCCGTTCAAAGTGATCCAGTCACCTTCCCGGACAAGTCTGTTATTTACGTGAAACTCTTTTTTGCCGGCGTCTATGTGCAGTTCTGAACAGCCAACGATGCAGCACTTTCCCCATCCTCTTGCTACAAGTGCTGCATGGCTTGTCATCCCGCCTTTTGCTGTGAGGATCGCTTCTGCGGCATGCATTCCATGAACATCTTCAGGAGAGGTTTCGTTACGTACAAGAATGACCTTTTCACCATTCTTTGCCCATGTCTCTGCTTCATCCGCTGTGAATACCACTCTTCCTACTGCGCCTCCCGGTCCTGCTGGAAGCCCTTTAGAAAGCTGTACTGCATCTTTTTCCGCGATAGGGTCAACGCTTGGATGGAGGAGTTCATCGATCTGGTCCGGCTTTACCCGGAGTATGGCGGTCTCTTTTGTGATCAGTTTCTGCTTTGCCATTTCGACTGCCATGCGAATGGCTGCCTGTCCATTTCTTTTACCGACACGGGTCTGGAGCATCCAGAGTTTTCCATCTTCAATGGTAAACTCAATATCCTGCATGTCCCTGTAATGTTTTTCGAGTTTTTTCTGAATGGTGAATAACTGTGTGTACAGGTGCGGCATGCTCTCCTCAAGAGATGGGAGGTGCTTTGTGTCATCTGTCTTACCTGCCTTATTGACAGGGTATGGAGTCCTGATACCGGCGACAACATCTTCTCCCTGTGCGTTTGTCAGCCATTCGCCAAAGAACATATCTTCGCCTGTTGCGGGGTTGCGGGTGAATGCTACTCCGGTTGCCGAGGTATCTCCGGTATTACCAAAGACCATTGACTGGACATTGACTGCCGTACCCCAATGATCTGGAAGACCTTCGATCTTGCGGTATGAAATAGCGCGTTTTCCCATCCATGACTGGAATACGGCACTGATGCCTCCCCAGAGCTGTTCCTTGGGATCATCGGGAAATTCTTTTTGCAATGTATCTTTTATTATTATTTTAAATTCATCACAGAGCTGCTTCAGGTCATCAACAGCGAGTTCGGTATCGTTTTTATATCCTTTTGCTTTCTTCAGTGAATCCAGTGCGTGTTCAAGCTTGTGGCGGATGCCGTGTCCGTCCCGGGTTTCAATTCCGGCAGCTTTCTCCATGACAACGTCAGAATACATCATCATCAGACGGCGGTATGCATCATAAACAAAGCGCTCATTGCCGGTCTTCCTGATGAGCCCGGGGATTGTTTTAGTTGTGAGGCCGATGTTCAATACGGTTTCCATCATCCCTGGCATTGAGCTGCGGGCTCCGGAGCGGACTGAAACAAGAAGAGGATCGTCAGAGTCACCGAATTTCTTTCCGATGATTTTTTCAACTTTTACAAGGGATGCCTCAACCTGAGGCTTGAGCTCTTTAGGGTATTTGCGGTTGTTAGCATAGTAAAGCGTGCAGACTTCGGTTGTGATGGTAAATCCCGGCGGCACAGGAAGCTTTAATTGAGGATGCCCTGCCATTTCAGCCAAATTTGCCCCTTTGCCTCCAAGGAGATTTTTCATTCCGGCATTACCATCAGCTTTGCCGTCACCGAAAAAATAAACGTATTTTTTAGCCATTTCAATCCTCCAAAAATTAGGTTAGTAATTTGTAAAACAAAATAAGGAGTTAACAATTAAATTTGAGGCTGTATTTTACACAAAATCACGGGACAAATTCAAACATAATATATATGTGTGCGTAATTCTTGTTATCATAGCGTCATATTAAACAATGCATATTGTTTTAATGTTATAACCGCATGAAATTATTAGCATAATATTAGGGCATATAATTTGCAGAACACTAAATCTATTGCAACAGTTAAACGAGATCCATATCAATTTATTGAGTTATATGCCGTTAAAGAAATCTAATTTATTCAAGTTTTGTATTAGATTATACGAATATATTGTAAGTATATATAAAGCTGGATTTTAATCTGTGCCATTGTAAATTTTAGATGAAACGCAAAATAGTCATATCACTTCTTGCCCTATTTGTATGCCTGAGTATTGGCGGCTTTGTCGCTTTTCGGTCATTGACCCATACTACAGATGATTTCAACTATCTCATTGGAATGCATGAAGTTGAGGAACTCAGAAAGCAATTCTTGATCAATATAAATTCAGTACAGATTGATTTATACAAGATTAATACGCCCTATGCCAGTGAGCTTGAGACTATTGTTAATAAAATGGGGAATATAAGACAATTGGCAGATAGCTGTTCTTCCTGTCATCATGCTCCTCAGTTAATGGAACGTATTGTAAATATTCAGGAACTGGTTCAAGATTTTGAACAAGCTTTGAGTTATTACATTACATGTTCATCAAATATTATTCGGAGGGAAGGTCTTCGCAAAGACGCTGTTGGGATCGGCGATACAATCATCAGCATGGCTGAAGAAATGTCACACAATGCAAGCAAGAACCTTGAATCCTTAACAGATGAAACAGGACATAAAATCAATGACGTGAGAAAAATTCTCCTTGTTACACTATCGTTGACTTTTTTACTTGGCATCCTTGTTGTAGTTGTTTTGCTCGGTTCAATAACGCGCCCTGTAAATGAGCTGTTACGGGCGACACAAAAGATTGCATCAGGGGAATTCGGAACACAGATTTCTTATTCAGATAATACTGAATTCGGTAAACTTGCTGAAAATTTCAATACAATGAGCACCGTTATCAGTGACGGATATGAAAAAATACAGAAAGAGATCGTGGAGAGAGAGCTGACAGAGGAGGCGCTGAGGAAATCGGAAAAATTTTTAAATACGATGTTTGACAGCATTAGGGACCCGTTCTGCATCCTTGACAGGGAATTTCACATAGTCAAGATGAATGAAGCATACTCCACAATGGTCGGCAGAAAGCATGATGATGTTCTTGGAAAGAAGTGCTATGAAGTTTTGCATGGACGCAATGCGATATGTGAAGGATGTATTGTTCATAAGTCCTTTCTCTCTTCAGATCCCTGTGCAAGTGAAAGTTTGGCAGACTCAGAAGAGGGCCACAGAAAATGGCTTGAAATTTATACTTATCCTATCTTTGATGAACTTGGAAGCATTGCGTATGTTATAGAATATACAAGAGATATCTCCATCAGAAAAAGTAATGAAATTGCCCTCAAAGAGAGCAAGGAACGATTCGAACTTGCAGCGCGAGGTGCAAATGATGGTCTCTGGGACTGGGATATGAAGATAAACAATATATATTATTCTCCCAGATGGAAGTCAATGCTCGGTCTTGGTGATATGGAGATCAAGGGGGACATAAAAGAATGGTTGAACAGGATACATGCAGATGATCACATTCGTGTAGAAACAGAAATTTCAACCCACTTGAAGGGATATACCACTCACTTTGAAAGTGAATTCCGCATGTTGCATGAGGATGGGACATATCATTGGATGCTGAGCCGGGGGGTGGGAATTCGTGATTCATCCGGAGCAGTTTACAGGATGGCAGGCTCAATGACTGATATAACGGAACGCAAGATGGCGGAGCAGCAACTCATCTTTGATGCGTTGCATGATTCGTTGACCGGCCTTCCAAACCGCGCCCTGTTCATGGACCGCCTCAGGAATGCCTTATACCGGGGGAAACGGAGTGAGGATTACTTGTTTGCTGTCTTTTTCATCGACCTGGACCGTTTCAAGGTGCTGAATGACAGTATGGGACACACACTGGGAGACAAGCTGCTTATATCCATCAGCCAGAGGCTCGAAGAGAGTCTGCGTCCAGGTGATACTGTTGCGCGGTTCGGAGGAGACGAATTTGCAATAATCCTTGAAGACCTGCGCGCGAGAAAACAGGCTTTGCATATTGCTAAACGCATACAAAAGAAATTGTCTCTGCCATATGATCTGGACGGACAGAAAATGTTTATTTCAGCAAGTATTGGAATAACATTCAGTTCAGCCGAATATGATAATCCTGAACATATCCTGCGTGATGCTGATATCGCGATGTACTATGCCAAAAACAACGGTAATGGGCGGTATGAGATATTTGATAAATCGATGTACGCAAATGCACTGTCCAGAATGCAGACGGAAACGGATCTGCGCCAGGCCATAAAACAGGATGAATTCGTTCTTCACTATCAGCCTATTATTTCAGTTAAGGAGAACAGGATTGACGGACTTGAAGCCCTCATACGATGGCAGCATCCTGAACGTGGCCTCATATATCCGTCTGAATTCATTAGCATAGCTGAGGAAACAGGCATGATCCACCAGATCGGGGAATGGGTGCTGCTGCAGGGATGCAGACAACTGAAAATGTGGCAGGAAAAATACCCGTCTGATTCACCCCTTACGATGAGCATTAATATTTCCAGCAGGCAGTTGCTGCCGAGTCTTGTAAAGCATGTCAAGAGTGCTCTCCAGGAAACAGGAGTGGAGCCCGGCAGCCTCATACTTGAGATAACAGAAAGCATGTTTATGGAAAACATTACAGCAATTGCTCCGCTGCTGTCGCTGTTGAAATCCATGCATGTTCAGATATATATCGATGATTTCGGCACCGGCTATTCATCATTAAGTTATCTGCACCATTTGCCGATAGATGTCCTGAAGATCGACCGCTCATTTATATCGAGAATCGATTTACAGGGACAGAACACGGAGATCATAAAAGCGATAACCAGCCTGGCGCACAGCCTGAACATGAAAGTGGTTGCCGAAGGGGTAGAAACGGAAGAGCAATTATTATATATAAAAGCTATAGATTGTGAATATATACAGGGGTACCTGGTGTCCAAACCACTGAACGCTCAGGAAATGGGAAGTTTGCTGGGGCAAGGCTTATTCAATCTGCTGAAAAGGCTGACCCATTCTATATAGACTATTCAGCAATCCTGGAGAAATCTCCGAGACAGTCAAAGATCTCTTTCACAGAAAAAAGCAGGGCGATCCGGTTGTTTTTAACCTCATCATCTTTATCCATTACAAGCACGCTGTCAAAGAAAGTGTTTATCGGTTTTTCAAGCTCAAATATCGCTCTGTAATCTTTGCGCTGCACCTGAGTCCTTACATTTTCACCAGCGAGATATAATTTTTTCTCCGCGTCTTCAGTGAAGATATCTTTATTGACTGATGAAGGCTGCATTCTGGAGATTATATTGCAGACCCTTTTTGCCGCCATCAGCAGGCCGGGAAATGCGGGATCTCTTTTCAGTGCATCAAGCGCTTCGATCCTGCTTTTCAGGTCATTCATGCTCAGGCCTTCAACCGCGATAGCTGCATCCACAAGGTCATAACTGTATCCTTGAGATAACAATACCCCCTCGATGCGCTGATTGAAAAATTGGACTATCTTTTCTGCAACGGCTGGTTTTTCGGAATGGGATGCCTGAGAAATTTCAAGTGCCCTGTCTATCAGCATATTGACCGTAAGAGGATAGGCGCTGTTCTGAAGAATATTAATTATCCCAGTGGCCTGGCGTCTCAATGCGAAAGGGTCCTCTGAACCGGAAGGGATTAAACCGAGAGAGTAGAATGAAACGATGTTGTCTATCTTGTCAGCAAGTGAAAGGATCGTTCCCATTTCCCCATCTGGCAATTTATCCCCGGCGAATCTGGGCTGATAGTGTTCGTATATTGCATGAGCTATCTCTTTATCTTCACCAGAGTTCAGGGCATAGATCATTCCCATATACCCCTGCAGTTCCGGGAATTCCCTTACGATACCTGTGACAAGGTCAGCCTTTGCGAGTGTCGCAGCTCTCAGGAGTTTTTCCTTTGCAGGGAAATTCAGCCTGTCAGCAATGAAGGAGCAGATGGAGCTTATCCTGTTCGCCTTGTCATGGAGTGTCCCAAGCTTTTCCTGGAAGGTCACAGATTTTAATTTTTCAGTATAATCGTGCAAGGGGATCTTCTGGTCTTCGGCAAAGTAGAATCGTGCATCTTCAAGACGTGCCCTGAGAACACGTTCGGCTCCCCTTCGGACGGTATCACTGTTCTCAGACTTTGTGTTACTGACAACTATAAATGAGGGGAGAATGGTTCCCTGTGCACTTTCTGTTGAGAAATATTTCTGATGCGTTCTCATAACTGTGATGAGAAGCTCTTTTGGCAGGTCAATATATTTGTTTTCAAAACTCCCTGAAACGATAGTGGGATATTCAACGAGGAACATGACGGTATCCAGCAGCTCGTTATCTTCATGCACGTGTATGCCCAGTGCAGATCCGAGCTTTTGAATTTCTCCTGAAATAATATTCTTCCTTTCGACAGAGTCAGCAATGACATGATTTTGTCTCAGTGCAGGAAGATATTCGGAAGGGTCGCTGATGCGGACCGCTCCTGCTGACAAGAACCTGTGTCCGTATGTAATGCTGCCGCTTTTTATACCGTCGATCTCGAACTCGATCGTTTCATGCCCTATCAATGCCAGTATCCATCGGATAGGCCTGAAAAATCTCAGCGAGCCGCTGCCCCAGCGCATGGTTTTGGGCAGTTGAAGTGAAGATATAAGTGATGGCAGCCCGTTGCTCAGGACATCTTTTGAGGCCTTGCCTTTTTGCTCGACAGTGGCAGACACATATTCACCGCGGTCAGTCTGTACAACCTTGAGGTCCTTTACATCGATACCAATGGATCTTGCAAAACCTATGGCAGCCTTTGTCGGCATCCCATTTTCATCAAAAGAAACTTTTTTGGGGGGGCCGAGCGTTTCGATCGTCCTGTCATTCTGTATTTCAGAGACATCTTCAATATGTACTGTAAGTCTCCTCGGTGTGGCATATTCTGATATCTTGCCGTATGCAATGGATTCGCTGTTGAGGAGATGGAGGACGTTTTCCTTAAATATTGCCAGGCCTCTGACCACAAATCGGGCTGGGATTTCTTCTGATCCTATTTCTAAAAGCAGAGGCGAACGACGAGAGACGGGAGACAAGCTGCCTTTGTTTATTTGAGCCATGACCTATTCTTTGATTCCCGTCTGATGTTTATTTAACAACGGGAACCCCATCTCCTCCCTTAATTTCAGGTATCCCTCAGCACATTTTCGGGCCAGGTTTCTGACCCGGGCGATGTAAGCTGTTCTCTCGGTTACGCTTATCGCACCGCGGGCATCAAGCATATTAAAACTGTGAGAACATTTCAGGCAGAAATCGTATGCAGGCAGAACAAGCTTATTTTTCAGAAGGGCAAGAGCTTCAGCTTCAAATTTATCAAACAAGGTGAAATGCAGTTTAGTATCTGCTTCATCAAAATTGTATCTGGAGAATTCAACCTCAGTCTCATGGTGGATGTCTCCATAGGTGATGTCTTTGTTCCATTTCAGGTCAAATACATTGTTGACTTCCTGGATATACATGGCAATGCGTTCAAGACCGTATGTGAGCTCTACGGAAACGGGCCTCAGTTCGATCCCGCCGACTTGCTGGAAATACGTGAATTGCGTTATCTCCATACCATCGAGCCAGATCTCCCAGCCGAGTCCCCATGCTCCGAGAGTAGGGGATTCCCAATCGTCCTCAACAAAACGGATATCATGTCTGAGCAGATCAATGCCGAGAGCAGAAAGGCTTCTCAGGTAAAGTTCCTGCGTATCAGGAGGGGAAGGTTTTAATATGACCTGATACTGGTAATAATGCTGGAGCCTGTTTGGGTTTTCGCCGTATCTGCCGTCAGTCGGACGCCTTGACGGCTCAACATATGCAGCTTTCCAGGGTTCAGGGCCGAGCACCCTGAAAAAGGTTGCGGGATTAAACGTGCCTGCCCCGACCTCGATATCATAAGGTTGGTGGATCACGCAGCCTTCTTTTGTCCAGAACTCGTGAAGTTTTAGAATGAGATCCTGTAAGTACATTTTTATATGAGAAAATTAATATGCAAGTCTAAATCTTAAAAGGAAGGACTGAAGTTTGTCAAACATGGGAGGGTATAGCTTTCGGGACTGATTGAACAGTTCAGCCTCATGATGACGCCTGGGAGGTTGCAAAGAACAAGTTATGACAAAAATCATAGAATAAATTTTTGTAGCAGGTATAATAATATCAAATCAATTAACGGAGGGAAATATGTTAAAGGAAAAAGTTGAAGTAGTGTTGGGAAAAGTCAAACCATTGCTTCAGAGGGATGGCGGCGATGTTGAATTGGTGGATGTATCGGCTGACGGTATTGTAAAGGTAAGGCTTACCGGAGCATGCTCAGGATGTCCGATGTCCACAATGACGCTGAAAAATGCGATCGAGGAAACCATTAAAAAGGAAATCCCCGAGGTGAAATCGGTCATTCAGGTAGGGTAAGTTGATGGGGAAAAGGACAAGGCTTCTCATCTGCAAACATAATAGAAAGGTCAAAAGCAAGAGGAATATAGCATGGAAAAAGTAATTGTCTGGTATCTCAGGATGAGCGTGGTTTATTTTGTTGCTGGAGCAGTAATAGGTTTCTTTATGATCGTAAGCCCTGATGTATCTGGTTACTATGTTACATCGCATGCACATCTTAATCTGCTTGGATTCATGTCAATGATGATCTATGGAGTGGGTTATCACATATTGCCGCGGTTCAGCGGAAGAAATATCTACAGTCCGAAAATAATGCACGTGCAGTTCTGGCTTGCAAACGCCGGTCTTGTAGGAATGGCGATAGGATGGCCTCTTCAGGCAAGTGGAGGAGCAAGTTTGATACTAATGATAGCGTCGTTGCTATCTTTCGCATCGATTATGCTGTTTGCGGTCAATATATTAAAAACGATTAAAGCAGCATGATATCTTGTATTGATACATTGGAGTTCTAACAAATTAAGTAAAGGAGATATGAAATGACAACACAGGTTGAAGTAACCAAAAATTCGATAATCGGCGATGTAATTAAGACTGTACCGGGTGCAAGACAGGTCATTGAGAAATATTTTGGAACAGGCTGTTTTACATGTCCGGGGATCAATATGGAAACGATCGCTTTTGGTGCAACAATGCACAACATGGATCCCGAAACAATAGTGAATGAAATCAAAAAGCTTATAGTGAACTAATAATGGACTGTAAATGTCTTAATTGTGGAATTACAAGCAAGGAAGTTGTATTGTTTTCATGTCAATATAAGGATGAATCTCTTTATTTATGTGTGAAATGTCTTCCTTTGCTCATACATGGCTCGCACTGATGTAATGTTGCTCCTTCCAGACTTCCCCTGCTTTAATGAAAAAACTTGCTTGGCATGCAACGGAATATTGTTCCTGATTTAATTCTTCATTAATAGTGCTCTTTTCAATACGCTGTAAAATCATGTGTAAAATATGTTGACAAGTGCTTTTTTTTGTGGTATTGTGATGTATTATTTCTGCTATAAAACAATCAGTTGAATAACCTAATTTGTGGAGGGGGATCAAATGCCAAGATTAGATGTCAGATGTAAAGTTAATTTACCGGTTGATGTTGTCATTGATGACAGGAGCAGCAAGACTTTAGAAGCTAAAACAAAATTTTCATCTATAAGCCTTGGCGGTGGTTTTATCGAATTCAACCCTTCCCGTACTATTAATAAAATCATCGGGCTGCGATATGATCTTCCCAAGTACGGTGAATTCGAGATATTGGGAGAGATCCTCCGGTTTGATGAAAAAGGGGTTGCGACAAGATTTTATAATTTAAACAGAGACGCAAAATTAAAACTTTGGGATTATATCAGAGATAACATATCAGATGATCTCGCATGTCCTTACTGCGGCAAAAAAAATATGCAAAAGATGAGAAAATGCAGCACGTGCGGGTGGAACCTAAATTTTTACTCACAGGACTACATCATTGAGCATGAAAAGGAATCTTTTATTAAACGGCTTGGCACTAAAAGTGAATCATTCAGCATAGAGGATATTTATAAGGTCCTTAATTTTGTGGATATAGAAGTATTAAAGATAGGGAAAAACCTTGACATAAATGAAGAATTCGTCGGTTCAAGCCAGGGCATGCTGAATGTCTTTTCCATGATCAGGAAAGTGGCTCCGACTGACATCCCTGTGTTGATAACAGGGGAAAGCGGGACAGGCAAAGAACTGACCGCAATGGCAATACATGAGAGAAGTTCACGTAAAGATAAACCGTTTGTGCCGATTAATTGTGCTGCGATACCGGAAAACCTTCTTGAAGCAGAGCTATTCGGTCATGAAAAGGGTTCGTTTACCGGTGCGCATAAACAAAAGATCGGCAAATTTGAATATGCAGACGGCGGGACCTTGTTCCTTGATGAGATTGGAGAACTTTCTCCGAATTTGCAGTCGAAAATGCTGAGATTTCTGGAAGACAAGATTGTTGAAAGAATAGGATCAAACGGTGGTAAAAAGGTGGATGTACGGCTGATCGCTGCAACGAATAATGACCTTAAGTCAGCTATTAGCAGAGGATTGTTCAGAAAAGACCTGTTCTACAGATTGGATGTTTTCAACATCAATCTTCCCCCTGTCAGGGAGAGAGGGGAAGACAATGTAATCCTTGCCAGATATTTCCTGAACAAATTCTCCAAAGAGATGAATGCAGTAAAGATGTTTTCTTCTGAAGCTATCGAAGCAATGAAAAATTATGATTGGCCCGGCAATGTCAGAGAGATCATTAATAAGGTGAGAAGGGCGGTGGTTTTGTCAAGGGAGTCTGCCATAAAACCCGTTGATCTTGATCTGGAAATGCCGGTAGTGAAGATGGAGGAGGTAACATCGCTTAAAGAGGTCAGGCACACTATTGAAAAACAGAAGCTTCAGGAGGCGTTGAAGCACTGCAATAATAACATTTCCAAAGTCGCAAGAATTCTTGGCATAAGCAGGCCCTCTGTTTACAGCCTCAGGAAAAAATATAGTATCTGATCCATACTGATCTTAGCGCCAGTCTTTCTTCTTGCTAAATATCTTTCGGGGTGTAAAGTACTTTGTTTAATGTAAATGCAATTTACATTAAATATTCTATTGCAAAGATAAATGGATATCAACCTATTGAAAAATAGAGATAACGAATGAAGGCATAATATTTGCTTCTTAATTTTTAAGGAGATAAATTATGCCTATCAAAAAGCTGAATCTACTTGCATCTATCCTTGGTGAATCTCCCGTTTTTACTGAGCTCTCCATTCGTGAGAGGGAATCGCTCATACAAGAATTACTCAGAAGCTACCCTCAATTGTCTCAATATGTTAACGCGGATATTGAAGTCGGATATGAGGCAAGCTGGTTAATACGGCAAAATACTAAATAGGTTTGGAACGACCCTCAACCAATCAGTAACAGCTTTTTCCCCGACTTTATATTTTGTTCTTGGCGGCAAGGCTGAATATATATTGCAGTAAATTTGCAAGGGGCATCAGATCGTATAATACCCAAACGAGTAACTGCTTAAAAGTTTAGAATCTGAAATACAACACCGCAAATTTCTCCGTTGACATATGGAATGAAATAAAATAAAATCAACCCTGAAAGTGAACAATGCTGCATCATGATTATCATATGATGAATTCTTGTACATATATAATAGTTCTATGGGATGAGGGGTAACCTGGAAAAATTATTATTGACATTCAGATATTATTGTTTTAAAAATATTACATGAAAAAGGCTTTTTTGGTGCCTTTCTTACTACTCGTCTTTACGGGTAACAGTTTTTCTTTACAGCATAATACAGTAAAAGGACTTCGCGCTAAATCCTATAAGAGCCATACAAGAGTAGTTATTGAAATGAACGGCTCAGCGGAATTCACTCAGAACCGTCTCGCCAATCCGCAGCGTCTTTATTTTGACCTGCAAGACAGCATCCTTTCAAAAAAGGCAATTCCTTCTCTGGGGATGCAAGACGGCGTACTCAAAAAAATACGGGTTGCTCAGTTCGACAGAAATACCGTGAGGGTTGTTCTTGACGTTGAGAACTCTGATAATTATTCCGCCTTCATGCTGGAAAATCCTTACAGGCTTGTTATAGATGTCTACGCCTCGCAACACGGATCACCTGCCATAAAAAGCGACAAAGAGACAAACATACCTGATCCAGAGAAGGCAATGAGAATTGTAATTGATCCCGGACACGGAGGCGATGACCCCGGGGCCATCGGACCGAATGGCGTACAGGAGAAAGATATTGTCCTTTCAGTGGGGAAAAAACTTGGCAGCATACTTTCAGAGCAGCCGGGAGTTGAAGTGGTCTATACACGTGACATTGATATATTTATTCCTTTGAATGAGAGAACCGAGATAGCAAATTCAAAGAAGGCCGATCTTTTCATATCTATCCATGCAAATGCAAGTCCAAGAAAGAATACGAGAGGAATAGAGACCTATTTTCTAAACTGGACGGATGATAAGGAAGCGATAAGGGTTGCTGCAAGGGAGAACAAGGTCTCGTTCAAGAAAATGGAGAAAATGCAGGGGAGCCTGCAGATGATCCTTGATGACCTTGC
Source organism: Nitrospiraceae bacterium (assembly GCA_003599425.1). Classification (GTDB taxonomy): domain Bacteria; phylum Nitrospirota; class Thermodesulfovibrionia; order UBA6902; family UBA6902; genus SURF-23. The sequence goes on from QZKC01000005.1 coordinate 16,265, forward strand.
AAGGAAGAACAAGAATGAAGAGTCTATGAAACTTGCGTCGAATGTCCAGAACGCGATCGTAAGTGCGCTCAGGGAGAAATACAGCAGAATAGAAGACCTTGGTGTCAAATACGCTCTTTTTTATGTGCTCGTTGGTGCTGAAATGCCTTCGGTCCTTGTTGAGATATCTTTTATCAGTAATCATGAGGAAGAGAAGAGGCTTTTACAGGATCAGTACAAGAACCAGATTGCAGAGGCAATTGCAGAAGGAATATACTCCTACATGACCCAATCAACATTGCTTGTTAAGAAGTCAGAGAGTTGAGCTCCCGGCCATCTTTCCTCCAATATGATTAAACCAGCATCAATTACACAACCAAACAACAGACAGCTACGCCTTCAGGCAAGGTTCAACTATGGGTTTTGATTATCTCATCAGAAACGGTTTTATAATAAACGGCAGAGACAAGGACAGTTTGCCTGAAAAAGCGGATATTGCGATCAAAGATGCCTGCATTCAGGAAATCGGAAATTTTGCACATATTGCAGCGGATAAAATAATCGACGCCAAAGAACTGTGTATCTGTCCGGGTTTTATTGATGTCCATGCCCACTCTGAATTTACGTTGCTTGCCGATGGCAGGGCTGAAGGGAAAATACGCCAGGGAGTAACAACTGAGATAAACGGTAACTGCGGCCTTTCGGCTGCCCCTCTTTTCGGGCCGGCTCTTGAACAGAGAGAAAAAGAGCTTGCTGAACTGGATATCAGAGAAAGGTGGAATACCTTTCAGGAATATTTCGTGCTCCTTGAAAGGAAAGGATGTGCAGTGAACTTTGTTACCCTGGCCGGGCACGGAAATCTCAGGGCCTCTGCTGCGGGATATTCGGATAAGCCATTGTCTGAAACAGAGCGGATGAAAATGTGTGCGTATCTCGGAGATGCAATGACAGCGGGGGCAAAAGGTTTGTCAACCGGGCTCATTTACCCCCCGGGGATATTCTCTGAAACAAATGAGCTCGTAGAGCTTGCACAAGAAATAAAAAAATATAATGGCATTTATACGACACACATGAGAAGTGAAAGCGACATGCTGCTTGAGGCGGTTGATGAGGTGATAACTATAGCTGCTCAGTCAGGGGTGCAAGCTCACATTTCGCACCTGAAAACAGGCAGCGAAAGAAACTGGAAAAAACTGAAGGATGTTTTTGAGAAGATCGAAACAGCGCAGCAAAATGGTATTTCACTGACATGCGACAGATATCCCTATATCGCATCTGGGACCGATCTCGACGCAATCTTGCCGTCATGGGCTTTTGAAGGTGGACACAAAAAGGAGCTTGAAAGGCTTGTTCATGAACGAAAGATGCTTGCTGATGCTGTCCTCAGCGAACACCCTGTTGAATCTTACTGGGAAAAAATTATGATCTCATCGGTAATGACTGCAAGGAATAAATGGATGGAAGGCAAAACCCTGTTATCTGTCAGCTCGATTTCTGCCAAACCACCGGTGGAAATGCTCCTTGATATTCTGATTGAGGAAGAATTACAGGTAGCGGCCATATTCTTTTCAATGAACGAAGATAACCTGCAGGCAATATTAAAAAAGCCATATACGGTGATCGGAAGCGACAGCAGCGCCAGGAGTTTTGACGGCATTACGGCAAAAGGGAAACCGCACCCAAGAGGATTCGGAAGCTTTCCGAGAGTGCTGGGCAAGTATACAAGAGAGCTTGGTGTCCTGACACTCAGCGAGGCTATCTATCGCATGACCGGACTGCCAGCAAAAATATTTAAAATAGGACAGCGCGGGATCATTGCAAAAGGCTGCTTTGCAGATCTTGTCGTTTTCGATCCTGAAAAAATACAGGACAGGGCAGAATTCAATGACCCTTTCCAGAAGCCTGAGGGCATTCATCATGTATTTGTAAATGGGATTCCGGTGCTTCTGGATGGAGAGGTTACCGGCGCCTTGCCGGGTCATATACTGAGATAAAGTTATTGCTCATCCGAATAACGCAGACGGTGTTCAGAAATATCTTTAATTCGATAATGATTTGTTTAATTTATGACGCTAAATTTTATAACGCTATGCACCGATGCATAAATAGAAACCAACTATGAGGTATCGAAAAATATATTTTTTCACACCACCTGCATTATCTAATGCAAAGTTAGGATATTTGAAAATTTATGAAGAAAAACATATTGTATAACTGATTGAAAAACAGGAGAAAGGTAATATTCCATGCAGGCTGAGCGTTTATCCGCAGCATTTTATTTCGCAATAGTTGGGCTTCTTTTTTATCTTTTCTATAAGATAATGAACCCTTTTCTTATCACTATCGCATGGTCGATGGTAATAACTATTATATTTTACCCCGTGTACTCGGTCTTTTTAAGATATATCAAACAGTCATGGGCGGCTTCTCTTGTCACGCTCCTTATCATCCTGCTTGTCATGATGGGACCTTTTACTTTTATTGTCAGCTCTCTCACTGGAGAAATTACGCACCTGTACAGCACTATAGAGCAGCGGGGCATTGATTCCGTGGCAAATATTCAGTCTCATCCCATGCTTCAGGACTTAACGCAGAAACTTTCTTCTTATAAATTATTGCAGGGGATAAATCTCCAGGAAAGCATAGTGAAGACGCTGAAATCTATCGGAGAGTATTTTGTAAAGCATGTTTCAAACGTCTTTACGAACGCGTTTCTTCTGGTAATGAATTTTATTATCATGTGCCTGACGATCTATTATTTCCTGATAGATGGGCACAAGTTCATCGAATATCTGAAAAAAATACTGCCGTTTTCCGAGAAGCAGAAGGCGAGGCTGGTGGACCGTGTCAAGGAGACTGTGATTGCGGCAGTGTACGGGCAGCTTGCTGTTGGTATCGTTCAGGGAACGCTTGGAGGCATTGCCTTTTGGGTGCTGGAAATGTCTTCTCCTGTCTTCTGGGGGACTGTCATGGCAATCATTTCCTTTGTGCCGCTTTTCGGTACGCTTCTTATCTGGGGGCCTGCCGGTGTCATCCTGATTCTTTCTGAAAGCTATGCAAAAGGTATCGGGCTTTTGCTCTTCGGCGCCCTGGTAATCAGCAGTGTGGACAGCGTCCTGAAGCCGTTGATAATAGGAGGAAAGGCAAAGCTCCACACGCTTCTGGTGTTTTTCAGTGTCCTCGGAGGGATAAAATTTCTCGGCTTTCTGGGTTTTATTCTCGGGCCGCTGATAGCCGCTTTGTGTCTTTCCATATTTGAAATATATTCGGATGAAGCCTGAAGACATTGTGCGTCACTGCGACGTGCATGTCTGAAATGTATATATACCGAAAAAAAGACGGCTTGGCCCCTTTGCTGTTTTGCATCCTATAAGAACCGCCCTGTCAAAATTAGTGATTGTACCTGCATATGAATCTTTTATGATGACTTTACATGTTTAAAGAGTGGTGTCTATTTGTTCGAAGGAATGTGTCTTTTGCTAACAAAGATGCAGTGTAAAGAATGTTGCAAACAATTTTTTTAATTTTTCTTTCATAACCGTCTTTTCTCGATAATTAATCACATCTTTTATTGTTTTGCTAAAATAATACGCATAGATTAAGTTAAGAATAACAACATAAATGTTATACCGTATTCTTGTTTTACTTATAATCTTTTTTATTATCTGTACCGGTATTAGTTTTGCCAGTGATGTACAAACTTCAGGCAGTAATTTCGCAGAAAAGGTCTTTGAAAAGATAAAAAGTGGTGTTCCCAGCGGAGAGATAGGGGCATATTATGAACTCAGCAATTACAAAAGAAACAGATTGATTGAAGAGGATAAAGTCATAAAGCTTGATGATGGCGATTTGATAGTGCCGTATTTCCAGGTTGGCTACCACACTTCTGAATATTCAGGTTTCAGTATGGGTGCAGGACTGACAGGATATACACATATCGGCAGCAGTTCAGAAAGTAAAGACTCACCTGAAGATTCAGATAAGCTTGTCGTCTATCAATTTTACCTCAATTACGATATTTTTCAGACCTCTCTTAGAATTGGTCGACAGGAGCTTGATGACAGTGTTCTTTTGCGTGACTACTATGAGGCATTTAGTCTTACTTCCACGGATATCAGGAACATATTCTTTTTCTTTGCTGTCGTAAGAAAAGTTGCTGAATCGGATGTAGACAAGTTTATCGATTTTCAAAACATTAACAGAGGTCATAAGTCGATTAATGATTTGCTCTATGCGGTTGAAACAACCTGGGATATTATACCCAATGCGATTACAACAACTTTATATTATTCCCATCAGGGAAACCTTTATGACCTTTACGGGTCGCATATTGAGTTTTCTCATGAAACAGAAAAGATTGCTTTTGGGCTTCGAGCTGATGCCTATGCAACTGATGAGCATGATGAAAATGGTTTAAAAGATTTCAATGATAAAGTTAAGAATAGTCATATCTATCACATCAGTCCGTTTATTGAGATGAGCGATATAATCCTTGCTGCTGGATATATACGTACAGATCATGGTGTCGGCGCTCGTGAAGGCGGCCTGATCGATGATTACTTCAATCCTTTGAATGAGGGTGGCAAAGTGTACATGCCTGATGCACAGACATGGTACGGAGGTTTAAAGCATGAAACTGATAGAGTTAATATGGGATTGACCATTGGCAGCACGAAGTATCATGACGGAACACGGCGTCTGACTGAAAAAGAGTTTGATATCAATGCAGGTCTGAAGTTTTTGGATAACTATAAGCTGGAAACTGAATTAGCGATTGTCGACAGT
>QZKC01000074.1 GCA_003599425.1 Nitrospiraceae bacterium
AAGACATACGCTAATAAAGCCTCATAATCGTCATTCCGGCTTGTCCGGAATCTTTCAGCGGAAGGATTCCCGACGCGCTTCGCTTGCGGGAATGACAAAGAATGTGGCTTTTATAACGTAGTTCTTAGTAGCAATGAGACAACAGGCGGAGAAACCTTCAAAACCTCTATAAGGCAACATTTAAATTGAAACTGTTTATCTTGCGATCTGAATAAAACAATACCGCTTCGGATAATGGCTATAAATTTTCAAAGGTGTTGCTGATAGAGCTTTTTCAGGCATCTCCGCCTGTTGAAAGACGCTATCAAATGCATTACCCTTTTCAAAATTGTGATTCATGTATAATATTGCACGGCTGAAATGCTGCTAAGACTATTACCAGAGAAAAAAAGATCCTGTCTCAGGATTTTCATTTATTGAACTATGATCAAACTCCTGATTTTTGACCTTGATGGTACGCTTGCAGATACTGCCAGGGACATTGCTGATGCGATCAACTATGCCCTGAAGCCATTTGTGCAGAGGACTTACTCTGTTGAAGAAACCAAGGCGATGGTGGGATCAGGCATTTCAAAACTGCTTGCATCACTTCTTCCAGAGAAAAGCACACAAAACAGGGAAGTTGTACTCAACCGGTTTCTCGAATACTATTCGGATCATGTCATTGATAACACAACACTATATCCTCACGTGAAAGAAACCCTCTCACGGCTGGACAATTATAAAAAAGCTGTTGTATCCAATAAGAGAGAAGCGCTTTCAAAATGGGTGATCGGAGGACTTGGCATCCTAAACTTTTTTGATGTTGTCTTCGGCAGTGACAGCGTGCCTGAAATAAAACCTTCTCCTGTGCCGATAATGAAGCTCCTGGAAAAATTCGGCGCCTCAAAGGATGAAGCTGTAATGATTGGCGACAGCAATTACGATGTCGAAGCAGGCAGGGCAGCAGGAGTGACAACGGTTGCCGTTACCTATGGGTTCAGGAGAAGGGAACTACTGAAGGACGCAGACTTTATTATCGACAGTTTCGATGAGCTGCTGAAAATAATTCCCCAAATCAATGAGACCAGAATCAGGCGAAACACTTGACAGCATAAAAGATATTAAACTGTTCCAGGCAAAACAAGGCTACCGTTTCAGCATCGATGCGGTTCTTCTTGAACACTTCATTTCCGCCAAACGCCTTGAAAAAGGCATCGAGCTGGGCGCAGGCTCCGGTGTCGTATCAATTCTCCTTGCGAAACGGCTGAAGCACTTAGGAATAATTGCTGTAGAGATACAGAAAGCCCTCGCTGAACGCGCAAGGAGAAATGTACTGCTAAACAACCTTGATGGCGCAGTCGAGATCCTTGACAAGGATATCAAAGATCTCAGGAAGATTTTCGCTGCGAACAAATTCGATTTCGTGTTTTCAAACCCGCCGTTCAGGAAAACAAGAACCGGCCGGTTAAGCATCTCTGAAGAACGCGCTGTAGCCCGGCATGAGATCGAGATAACACTCCCTGATCTGATCAAAACAGCGTCTTACCTGCTCAAGCATTCAGGAAAATTTTTCCTCATCTATCATCCCTTCAGGCTTGCCGAGCTTATCATGCTGCTTCAGAAATCTCGGCTTGAACCCAAAAGGGCGAGGTTCATTCATTCTAAAGCAGGAGAAGAGGCTAAGATGGTCCTGATTGAGGCGGTCAAGGGGTCAGGCACCTGGCTCAAGGTCGAACCTCCCTTGTATCTTTATGAAGATAATGCTGAATATACTCCTGAATTGAAAAACATCCTTGACGTATGAACTGGCACTGTTGAAAAAAAGCTGTCTCTTCATTAAACTCTATAAGGCCTGATTAATAATTTAACACTTAGGTTGTCGGGGCTGTAGCTCAGTTGGCCTATGGCTCGTTGAGCCAACGGCTCATAGAGGAGAGCGGTCGAATCGACAGGTCGTCCGTTTCCATCTCTCAGACTTTTTAGCTACAGCATGAAAACTAATGGGGCTGTAGCTCAGTTGGGAGAGCGCTTGAATGGCATTCAAGAGGTCGTCGGTTCGATCCCGATCAGCTCCACCATTTTTTCATATGTAGGGGGGCATTTGTTGGGCTACCATGTTTATGTATTCTGAGGAGCATGAGTCACGTTCTGAAGCAATGATACAAGAATATTATTATAAGAGTCAGGCAGGACGATTAACCTTAAGAGAAAAAGGCATTTTATAGTTGGGAGAGCGGTCGAATCGACAGGTCGGCGGTTCGACCCTCTACGAGTCGATCCGACCGCTCAGTTCCACTTTTAATTTTCAGATAATTAAATAGCATGAAACCACACCCAAACATTCTGAACCTGATAGGCAACACTCCGATCGTGAGACTGAATCATATCTCTCCCTCTGACGATGCAGAGATATGGGCCAAGCTTGAAGGCTTTAATCCCGGCGGTTCGGTGAAAGACAGGATAGCGCTTTCCATGATAGAGGCAGCAGAGCAGGATGGGAGGTTAAAACCCGGGGGGACAATAATAGAGCCTACAAGCGGCAACACCGGTATCGGCCTTGCATTGATATCTGCGGTGAAAGGATACCGGTTAATTCTGACTATGCCAGAAAGCATGTCACTGGAGCGGAGGCAGACCTTCCAGGCATTTGGTGCGGAAGTTGTCCTGACTACCGCGGCACGTGGCATGATGGGGTCTGTTGAAGAGGCGGAAAATATCCTGAAGAACAATCCTGATTATTTCATGCCGATGCAGTTTGAAAATCCTGCCAACCCTGATGTCCACAGGAAGACGACCGCCGTTGAAATCATTGACGCACTCGGAGATGATATAGATGTATTCGTGGCTGGAGTGGGCACAGGCGGCACCATTACAGGGGTTGGTGAAGTTTTGAGATCCAGAAAACCGGATATTTTCATTGCTGCTGTTGAACCTGCCGCATCTGCAGTGCTTTCAGGGGGCAATCCCGGACCTCACAAGATCGCGGGGATAGGCGCAGGATTTTTCCCCGGCGTGCTGAACACGAAAGTCTACGATGAAATTATTCCTGTAACCGATGAAGAGGCTGCTTTTACCGCGCGGCAACTCGCAAAGAAAGAGGGGATTCTTGCAGGGATATCGTCAGGCGCTGCTGCGTGGGCCGCGTTAAAACTGGCACAGAGATTCGGCAAAGGGAAGAAGGTTGCAGTCATTTTCCCGGATCGCGGCGACAGATATTTAAGCACAGGCCTTTTCAATCCTTCATAATATGCATCCCGGCCTCAAACTTTTATCAGCTCTGATATAATTAACTGTTATCTCGCTCAACGTATATATAATGCGTTATGTTTAAAAATATCTCCTTGACCCTGAAAATGCTGCTGGTCACCATTGTTGTGGGATTGGCTACATGGAGCATTCTTGACCCCATACAGTCCAACACTATTGAAAGGGCATTTCAGCAGCAGATATCTGAAAAGATCAGGGAAGATGCGGATGAAAGCCTTATGCTGTTCGACCGGTATGTGCAGATATTCCGTCAGAACGTCAGGCTTATCGTTTTGCAAAAACAGCTTTCCGATTATGTGCAGTCAGTAAAAGACGTTTCATGGGCAACTGACAGGGACGGCAGCAGCCTCATAAAATTCCATACGCATTATATTGAATCTCCGGAATGGATGCCGGAGGCTTCTGTCCTCCGTTCGTTTAGCCATTTCCATTACGCAATACTGACCGATGACAAGGGAATTGTACATGAGGTTTACAAGAATTATTCAGAAACACCGCCGTCAGCGCTTTTGCGGCCGGAATTCCTGTTTAAACAGGTGCAGAACAGGCAAAGTATCCTGCTCAAGGTTGACGGTGTTCTGTATCTCGTAGCAGGTGAACATCTTTATGGCCCGGACGGCTCGTTGATGGCCTCATTGATTTTAGTAAATCTGATCGATGATGAATTTGTTGTCAGTTCACAGGAAAAAGACCATATCGTGGCATTCATTGAAGGGTCAAGCCGTAAAATATTGGCGAGCAACAGGTCCGGACTGCTGCCGCACGGGACAATTACAGAATCATTGAGGGACGATTATCTGTACTGGGGAAAGTCATTGTCAAACCACGGAAGTTCTGACCTGAAATTGGAACTGGTAACCTTTGTCCCTAAAGGGCCGCATGAACAGCTCAGCGGACTGGTGCTGATGCAGGAAAGGAGGAACAGGATCATTACTGCTCTCTTGCTGATACTTTCTTTCTCCTTTATCATGGCGTGGATTACACGGCGCATTAAGAGCCTTACCGACAAGGTGGTTGTTTTTTCGAAACAGTCCCTGAACATACAGCAAAAAACCTTTCAGGAGGGAGACGAAGTGAGAGTGCTTGGCGAATGTTTTCGCAACCTTACAGGAGAAATTGCAGCTTCCCATGAATCTCTCAGGAAACAGGCAGAGTCCCTGCAGAAAGAGAGGGACATGGCGCAGAACTATCTGGATATCGCAGGCGCCATTATCCTGACATTGAGTGCCGAAGGGCGCGTTACACTGATCAACAGGAAAGGCTGCAGTCTGCTCGGATACCCGGAAGATGAAATTATAGGGAAGGACTGGTTTGGATGTTTTATACCTGAAAACATACGGTATGATGTAAGGGCTGTATTCGGGAAAATATTGGCCGGAGACACAAAATCTTACGGTTATTATGAATGCAACGTGCTCAACAGTAGTGGAGATGAAAGGCTGGTCGCATGGCATAATACTCAACTTAAGGATGAGAAAGGCTGGGTCATCGGGGTGCTCAGCTCCGGGGAGGACATAACAGAGCGCAAGACGCTGGAAAGGCTGCTGATAGAAACCGAGGAGCGTGAGCGGCGCCGTATCGGGCAGGACCTGCATGACGGGTTGGGGCAGCTTCTTACAGGTATTGCTTTTAAGGTAAGAGGGCTGGGGAGGAAACTGGAGAAAAATGATTTTCACGACTCTGAAGACGCTGCCGAGATATCTGTGCTCGTTGATGAAGCAAAGAAGCAGGCAAGCAGAATATCAAAAGGACTTTATCCTATCGAGGTGGACCGGGAAGGACTTACAACAGCCCTGAGGGAACTTGCTTTTTATATAAAGAAGACATACGGGATATCCAGCGAATTCCTGTGTAATTACCCTGTTTACATTACTAACAAGACCGCTGTGTTGCAGTTGTATCGTATTGCACAGGAAGCAGTAACCAATGCGGTCAAACACGGCAAACCAGAGAGGATCGAGATATCCCTGTCACAGGAAAAAGATAAGATAGCTATCGTTATAAGGGACAACGGTACGGGCATCCCTGACGTTTCCGAACAGATGAACCCGGGCATGGGATTAAAGATCATGAGCTACCGCGCCAGCCTTATAAACGCAACACTTGATGTGCGGCGGGATGAAAGCGGCGGGACAGTTGTAACGTGTGTTTTCTCTGATACCCATGAAGCTTTGTCCGGCGATGAGACATCGCTTCACAGATGAGGCGCATTTTTTCGGATAATATAAGGGGCAAGCGTTTGTTTAACGAAACAGGTTATGTTAGCTCTGTGGTAATATATCATGAGGAAACGCGGTTGTATGAAAAACCATAAGGCAGAGGAAAAAATTAACGGCAGACACAAAGTATTCCTTGTTGATGATCATCCGATCGTCAGACAGGGGCTTGCCCAGCTCATCAATCAGGAGCCTGACCTTGTTGTCTGCGGTGAGGCCAGCGACATTCAGTCAGCAGTGCAGGACATTCAAAAGAGCTCACCCGATATTATTATTGTCGATATATCACTCGGCCAGGAAAGCGGTATCAGGCTAATTGAGGACCTTCTCATGCAGGAGCCACGACTGCTGATACTGGTACTCTCCATGCATGATGAGTCGTTATATGCCGAACGTTGCCTGAAATCAGGGGCAATGGGATACATCATGAAGCAGGAACCTCCTGAAAAAGTTATTCAGGCCATTAAAAAAGTGCTGAAGGGAGAAATGTATATAAGCGAAAGCCTTAATGTAAAGCTGCTGCAAAAGTTCACAGCTAAAAAGCCGGATATCTACCTCTCGCCAATTGAACGGCTCAGCAACCGTGAGCTTGAAGTGTTTCAGCTTATCGGGCAGGGACTGAAGACACGAAAGATCGCGGAGCAGTTGAACCTCAGTGTAAAGACTATTGAGACATATATAGAACATATAAAAAGGAAAATGGATTTTGAAGACCTGCGTAACCTCATCCTTCATGCTGTCCAGTGGCATATGGGCGAGCATTCTGTTAAAACAGAGAAAACAGATATTAAAAAATAACCTGGCGCAGGGTTGCCTCATGACCAGAGACCCTGATACTTGTGACTTTATTCCCATATAGACATTTGACCTGGCAAGCATTATCATTATGATATAATCCGACGTAAGCTATCTAACAGGTTTTCCGTAACCATGAAACTCAGCCATAAAATAATTTTGTCCTCCATTGCTGCCGGTATATTTTTGTGGGTGTTAGACGCGGCAGTAGATTTTTATGTGTTTTCTTCCGGGACATCATTCGCTGATTCTTTGATATTCGAAGTATCTCTGCATGAGTGCTACTTTCGCATATTTGCCCTTGTAAGCCTTGTTGTATTCGGCGTAATTATTTCAAGAATAGTATCCAAACAGGAGGATCTCGAAAATCTGCTGATCCAGGCAAAAAATGACTGGGAAGAGACCTTTGACAGCATCACCGACGTTGTGACTATTCATGACAGGGATTTCAATATCATCCGTGCAAACAGGGCTGCAGGGAAAATACTCGATATCCCTCTCCTGAACAACTCAGGCAATGCAAAATGCTACGAATGCTACCATGGCGAAAACTCGGCGCCGGAGGATTGCCCCTCATGTGAATGTTTCAGTACCGGACTACCAGCAGTCTATGAAAAATATGAACCTTATCTCAGGAAATTCATTGAGATCCGGACCATGCCGCGATTTGACAAAAAGAAGCAGGTTACAGGCCTGATCCATGTCGTCAGGGATATCACCGAAAAAAAGGAACTTCAGCAGTTTTTGACCGAAAGCGAAGAACGCTTCCGCGCCCTGTTCAACCAGGCCTCTGACTGCATTTTCCTCCTTGACCCCACGCATGAAAACGGGCCTGTCATCGTAAATGCAAACGAAGCCGCTTGCAGGATGCACGGGTATTCATGGGAAGAACTGCTTGGACAGCCAATAACGATCCTTGACGCTCCGGAATCCCGAAAAGAGATACCGGGAAGGGTGAAAGAGATACTGAGTGGACAGCATGTTACATTTGAAATAGGACATGTAAGGAAAAACGGCTCTGTGTTTCCTGTTGAAGTCTCTGCTCAATTGATAACCATCAGCGGGAAATCCTACATACTTGCGATTGACCGCGATATAACCGAGCGCAAGGAGACAGAGCAGGAACTGAAGAGACACCGTGAACAACTCATGGAACTTGTCAGGGAGCGGACGTCTGAATTGCAGTATGCTGTTGAACGGCTCGAACAGGAAATCGAAGACCGGAAGCAGGCAGAGGCAGAGGCAGTGAGGGCAAGCCATTTGGCAGCTCTGGGCGAACTGGCTGCAGGAGTGGCCCATGAGATAAACAACCCGATCAACGGGATCATCAACTATTCCCAGATCCTGGCCAACAGGCATGATACACAGAGTGTTGAGCATGATATCGCATCACGGATAATAAAAGAAGGGGACCGTATTGCTTCCATCGTCAAAGGCCTTCTCTCTTTTGCCCGTGACAGCAGGCAGGAGAAGCGGCCCGTACGCCTCTCTGACATCGTAACTGACTCCCTCGCCCTGACCGAAGCTCATCTCAGGAAAGATAACATAATGCTTAAGGTGAATGTGCCTGACGATCTGCCGATGATCACAGCCCAACCGCACCAGATCGAGCAGGTATTTCTGAATATCATCAGCAATGCGCGGTATTCTTTAAATGAGAAGCGTGGCCGGTCTGGTGATATTAAGCTCCTGGATATCCTTGCCGAATCCATTATTGTCCAGGGGGAGCAGTATAACCGGATCACTTTCTATGACACGGGGACAGGGATCCCTGCGAATATTCGTGACAAGGTAATGAACCCATTTTTCACTACCAAACCGAGCAATATAGGCACCGGGCTGGGGCTGAGCATCAGCCACGGCATCATCAGTGATCATGGCGGCGCAATAACCATAGACAGCGCAGAAGGTTCTTATACGAAAATAATCATAGAGTTGCCTGCAGAAAAGAATGCAGAAATAAAGATCACAGGGCAGGACGAACAGTACCATTTGAAAAAATAAAAGAGGGATATGGTTTAGCCATGGAGAAAACATCAGGGACTGGCCGTTCAAAAAAACGCTTTTCAGCATTCAGTCCAGGCTGGGAAAATGTCTTTAACAGCATGTCTGACCTGATCACTGTGCACGACAAAGATTTTCACATTGTATATGCCAACGAAGCTGCCCGAAAAACCCTTGGCCTGCCTTCATTGAACGGTAAGCAGATTAAATGCTATAAGTACTATCATGGGACAGACAAGCCTCACGAATCGTGCCTGTCCGGGAGGTGCCTGAGCACAGGAGCAGCAGTTGCCGGAGAAATATTCGAGGAACATCTGAAGTCATTTTTTGAAATAACGATGACACCGCTCTTTGATGATGCAGGCAGGACGTCAAACATAGTCCATATTTTCCGGGATATAACCAGGTACAGGCAGACCGAGAAACAGATGAAAGAGACCATTACGATAGCCGAAGAGGAGGAGGCAAAATCAAAAGCGGTACTTGAGGCTGTCGGATACGGGGTGAGTATTCAGGATACAGATTTCAGGATATTGTACCAGAACAAAAAACACAAAGAGATGACAGGGTATCATGTCGGAGAGTTCTGTTACAGCGCATACCAGGGAAGAGACACTCTCTGCGAAAGATGCCATCTTGCCATGGCTTTTCAGGACGGGGAGACCCATATTCTGGAGCAGTCGAAGGACACAGAAAACGGACTGATATATTGTGAAATTGTCGGCACGCCTATCAAGGACCCGTCAGGGAAAGTCATTGCCGGCATGGAGGTTGTCAGAGATATAACAGACCGGAAGCATGTTGAGGACGAGCTGCAAAGACATCGTGATGAACTTATAAATCTTGTGCATGAAAGGACTGCCGAACTGAGCGCTTCAAACGAACTTCTCAGGCAGGAAATCATAGACCGGCAGCAGGCTGAACATCACCTGAAGGTATCTGAACGTAAATACCGCGACCTGTATGATAATGCCCCCGACATGTACCATTCATTGAACCGGGACAGGGTGATCATTGAATGTAATGAAACAGAGGCAAGGATGCTCGGTTACAGGAAAGAGGAGATCATCGGCAGACCCATCACCGATTTCTATGATGAAGAGTCCAAAAGGCGCTTTGAAAAGGATTTTATGCTGCTGACAGAAGAAAAGGGACTGAAAAATATCGAACGGACTTTTATCAGGAAGGACGGCACCACTTTTCCGGTGATAATAAATGTATTTGCAGAAACTGGTGAAAACGGCGATATAATCAGGATACGGGCCATCGCAAGGGACATTACAGAGCTCAAACGTGCAAAAGCCGAACGTGAGCTTGCACAGGCAGAGGCCCTGCGCGTCAGCCATCTCGCCTCTCTCGGCGAGCTTGCAGCAGGCGTTGCCCATGAGATCAATAATCCGGTGAATGGAATTCTCAATTATGCCCAGATGCTGGCCAACAAGAGCGCTCATGAAACCAGGGAGTACGATATCGCAAACCGGATCATACGGGAGAGCGAACGCATCGCCACTATTGTCAAAAGCCTCCTTTCTTTTACCAGAAGCGCGAAAGAGGAGAAGACCGCAGTTCATATCAAAGACATGATATCCGAAGTCCTCGCCCTTACAGAGGCACAGATCAGGAAGGACGGGATACTGCTTGAAGTCAACTTTCATACTGAACTGCCCGATATTATTGCCAACCCACAGCAGATCGAGCAGGTATTTCTTAATATCATCAGCAACTCCCGGTATGCCCTGAACGAGAAGTTCCCGGAGACTTATCCTTACAAGAAGATAGAGATCACTGGAGAAAGAATCCTGATAAAGGGCGTCCCGTTCATACGGATAATATTCCGTGACAATGGCACTGGCATACCGCCCGGACATTTAGGCAAGGTCATGAATCCCTTTTTTTCGACCAAGCCACCCAACGTGGGAACGGGGCTGGGCCTTAGCATCAGTCATGGCATTGTCAGCAATCACGGTGGTAATGTAATGATCGACAGCGACTTCGGTGAATATACAAGAGTGACGGTCGAGCTTCCGGAAAGACCGGAAATTATTTAATACAAACACTCAATTTGTCATTCCCGCGAAAGGCGGGGAACCATGGGAACGAGTTCGTTATGAAAACGAAAATCCTTGTTATCGATGATGAAGAGAGCATCCGGTTCACCTTTGAGAATTTTCTCTCTGACGAGGGATATTCAGTAGAAACAGCACAAAATTTTGATGAGGCCCTGAGTAAAATATCGGCGTCGGATTATGACGTTGTTTTTGCGGACATCATACTGGGGAACAGGACCGGGATCGATATCTTAAAGGAAATACGAAAAAGGAAGAACAACTGCCCTGTGATAATGATTACGGGTTATCCGAATGTTGAAACAGCTTCTGAGGCCGTAAGGAGGGGGGCCTTTGACTATATCCCCAAACCTGTGCGACAGGCGACCCTTCTGCACGTGGCTCAGATGGCGCTTAAGCATAAGGCGCTTCAGGATGAGAACGAGAAATACCGGCGCAACCTTGAGGCCATTTTCAGGAGTGTGCGGGACGCGATCATCACTGTGGACAAGGATATGGTAGTGGTCGAGACCAATGATGCTGCGAAGAAGATATGTTTGCTGGGCCGCGAGTGGATCGGAAAATCCTTTGAAGCCTTCCCGACCAACTGCGGAGGGAAATGCCTTGACGCTCTTAAAAAGACCATAAGCGGGAAACAGGTTGTTGAATTGCAGCGCACCGAGTGCCGGAATAATAAAACAGTAGTCTCAATAATAAGCACTCCCCTGCTGGATCGCCGGGGCGAATTTTCAGGGGCTGTCATGGTCGTAAGAGATGAAACCCTTCTTAGCAACCTTGAACGCGATCTCCGCCAGCGGTATCAATTCCATAGCATTGTAAGCAAAAATGAAAAAATGCAGAAGATGTATGCGCTTATAGAAAACCTTGCTGATGTAAATACAACGGTACTGATCACCGGGGAAAGCGGCACAGGAAAGGAACTTGTTGCCGATGCCATCCATTATGCGGGGTCAAGGAACTCTAATCCGCTGATCAAGGTGAACTGCTCGGCGTTGACAGAAACCCTCCTTGAGAGCGAGCTTTTCGGTCATGTTAAGGGTGCGTTTACAGGGGCAGACAGGGATAAGACCGGCCGCTTTCAGAAGGCTGACGGTGGCACGATCTTCCTTGATGAAATAGGCGATATTTCTCCAAGGATGCAGCTTCGCCTCCTGAGAGTGCTCCAGGAAAAGGTGATCGATCGTGTAGGAGATTCAACTCCCATAAAAGTAGATGTCCGTGTAATCGCTGCCACGAACCAGGATCTCCCTAAAAAAGTCAGGCTCGGACAGTTCAGGGAGGACCTTTATTACCGTCTCAAAGTCATGGAACTGGCCTTGCCGCCGCTCAGGGAAAGGCGGGATGATATTCCTCTTCTGATAAGCCACTTCCTCCAGAAACTGAACGAAAAATTAAACAAGAATATCGAGGCAGTTTCAGAGGACGTGCAGAGGGTCTTTATGGAATATTACTGGCCCGGCAATGTGAGGGAACTGGAAAACACACTTGAACATGCCTTTATTGTTTGCCGGCAGAACACGATCACAGTTGACCACTTGCCGCAGAACATAAAAGATTTTCATCAGAGCTCTCCCCATGTTGATAAACATGCCGATGAACTCGGGCCGCAGGCCGTCATCGATGCCCTGGAGAAGGCAGGCTGGAATAAATCAAAAGCAGCACGGCTTCTTGGCGTGAATGTCAGGACAATATACCGGAAAATGGACAAATTCAACATTGCCACAGAAAAGCAGCCTTGAAAACCATGACATGTCATGGTATGGTGTATGTCATGAAACCATGACAGGCCATCGTTTACAGGTTTTTCTAACTGCGTTTATTGAATAAAAATAACTGCTTTAAAATGTAACATGCTGATTTCAAGACAATTTTACTTCTCTCTCTACAGCTTCATTTAACCTCCATATAATCATCGTTTCTGGCATGCTTCTTGTAATCCATTATATTTAGTCTAACGGCTCATACTCGCTTTTTAATATCGTTAATGTTTGATGTTGGCGAATATTGTGCGTTCCAGTCCTGAAAGGAGGAAGTAATGAATACAGTGAAGTGTCCGAATTTAGTTGAATGGCTTGATTGGGTGATATTGATGTGCAAGAAAGGGGACCGGCCTTATGTCCCTAATTCGACAGAACTCAGGACTTATTGCAAGAACAAATCATATGGGAAATGTCCCCATAATGCTAAATCTAATGTTTCATATATAAGGATATCGGCCAGGGAAGTTCGCGATCATGAGATTTGCCATAAATAAAGATATCCTCAAAAGCACTACAAAGTGCAGGGACAATTATTCCTGTCTGGCCGGGGACGACAGATGCTTTTGTGAAATAGAGGATTGTTCTGAAGAAAAAGTACATTTCATTATACCCGGGACAGCAGCAGGCATGTGCGACTACAGGATGGGTTTTGGATATTCCTTTACATGTAATTGCCCGGTAAGAAAAGAAATATATAACCAGTACAGGGTATGACTGGTTCGGAAAAAGCAACAAAGAGAGGTGAATGAATATGACAGTGCTCACAAAAATTGAAATCTGTCCTTTTGTGCAGGACCCGGTAGACACGTGTTATTGCTACAACCTGACCAGCAGGCATGTCAACTCAGCAATACACTACTGTGGCAACCATTATATTGACTGCGAAATTTACAAAAAAAGAATATCGGGAAAGGATAAGCCCTCGGGCAAAAGATCAGGTCACGGGATAATGAGCTGATCTGCGCTGCAAGGGCAGGCACTTTTCGGAACTGAAAGGCGAGAGATGGAAATCACATTCGAACAAATCGGCAAGGTCGGCATATTCAATTTTAGCGGCCAACTGACAGGCGAACACGAAGACAAACTGAAAATAGCCCTGATGAGGGCCATACACAGCATTGACAGGGCAGTATTGAATTTCCAGAAGGTGACACAGATCGACCGCACTTGCCTGCAATTGCTCAAAGAGGCTTATTTTACATCAGTCAGGCTGAGCAATCCCCTGATCCTGCTGCATCTTCATGAGAATTACCTGAAAAAAGTATCCGGCCTCAATAGCGAGGTTAACGCTGATTATATATTTGGTAGAGAAAATGGGAACGACAATATCAGTACGGAAGCGGCATACAAATAACAGGATCAAAGAGAGAGCCAGGAATCTTGCCGAGGCCATTATCCTGCAGTCCATGGAAGATCTCTGGGCCCCTCAGCAGAGAAACTGCTGCAGAAAATTTTTCGGAGGGGAAGGCTTTAAGATTTGTGCGGAAATAGCTGGCTTGAATACCGTGGAACAATTCAGGTTCCTACATCTTATAGGAGGTAAAGGACATGGAAGAAGCACTCGAATACATTGAGATTCAGGATAACAAATACCCCGAAGCTGAAAACGAGGAAATGGAAAATGCTTCACACGAGCCCAAGGCATTTTCATATTCGATCAACTACAGCCAGGATGACCCGATCAAGATATATCTCCGCGAGATGGAATCGCTGCCCCTGCTGAACAAGGAGGGGGAGGTTGAGCTTGCACAGAAGATCGAAGAAGGCAAGAGGAAGGTATCCAATATTGTTTTTACCGCGCCTTTTGCTGTAAAGCAGATGCTGTATCTCCCTGTGCTGCTGAAAGAAAAGAACATATCCATAGGGACTGTCTGTACGGTAGAAAAAGATATACTGGATGAGGAGAAAGAATTCCTTGTGCAAAGCCTCAACGACACGATCAAGTCCTTGAAGCCGATCTTTCAGAGATTCAGCGCCTATCAGGCAAAGCTTGTTGAAAAGAAACTGAGTGATAAAGAACGGGAGACGGTAAAAACAAAACTCGAGGATATGAGCCAAAAACTAATTGATAACCTTCAGAACTTCCAGTTCAGGGACGAGATCATAGAGTCGTTTTGTGAGCAGTTCAGGAAGCTTGCGGCCCTCCACAGAAATATAAATAGAGAGATGCTGGATATCCTGGCAAAACTGAACATTCCGGAAGACAAGCTGAACAATAAGAACGTCCTGCGTTCCGCTCAGGCAGCACCCGACACAGATATTGCCGAGATACAGAAACTTTATTATGCGTTCAAGTGCAATAAAGAAGAGATAGCAGCCGTTGAATCAGAACTCGGTCTCAAGGGAGAAGAAGTGCAAAGCGCTTTGAACCTCCTCACTGAAAGCGAGAACGAGATCACCCGCGCCAAGAAGATGCTTACCGAGGCTAACCTCAGGCTGGTGATCAGTGTTGCGAGAAAATATATCGGCAGGGGGCTCAGCCTTCTGGACCTTATACAGGAAGGAAACATCGGATTAATGCGGGCTGTGGACAAGTTCGACTATAAGAGGGGATACAAGTTCAGCACTTATGCAACATGGTGGATACGGCAGGCCATAACAAGGGCGCTTGCGGACCAGGCGCGAACCATACGTCTCCCTGTTCACATGATAGAGACCATCAACAGGCTCACGCAGGTTACCAAACACCTCGTTCAGGAACTCGGAAGGGAGCCCCGAGCAGATGAGATCGCAAAGAGAATGAAACTCCCGATCGAAAAGGTCAGAGAGATCCTCAAGATCTGCAAAGAACCTATTTCCCTGGAAACCCCTGTTGGGAGTGACGAAGACAGTCATCTGGAGGACTTCATTGAGGACAAGAGCTCCATTGTCCCCCTTGATGGTGTGATACAGCAGGAATTAAAGGATGAGGTCAAAAAAGTCATAGGCACACTTACACAAAAGGAAGCTGAGATCATTGAGAGAAGGTTTGGCATAGGCGACGGCGTATCCCAGACCCTCGAAGAGGTCGGCAAGCAGTTCAGGGTCACAAGGGAAAGGATCCGCCAGCTTGAAGGAAAGGCCCTCAGAAAGCTGAGACATCCTTCGCGGAGCCATAACCTGAAGCTGTTCCTTGAGAAGGCGTGAGTTTGCTTAAAGTTTTCTGTCGAGCACTTCTCTTACTTTTTTTGCCAGTACATTAGGCGAAACAGGTTTGTACAGAATATTAACCTCTTTTTCGTCAAGTATTTTCTTGTTGTGCAGGAAATCGGCGGCATATCCGCTCACAAACAGCGCTTTTATATTCGGGCTTACCTTCCTGATTTCGTCATAAACTTCTTTGCCGTTTTTTTTCGGCATTATGATGTCAAGCATGAGAAGTTTTATACTTTCCCTGTGCTCCATAAACTTATTAACGGCATCGTCTCCGTCATGTGCAAGTATCACTTTATAACCGAAACTATCAAGCAGGGTAAATAAAAGTTTTCTTACGGATTCATCATCTTCCGCAACAAGGATAGTTTCAGCGCCGCGTTCAGGAACAGAGTTTGCAACATGAGCTATTTCCTTGTGTTCAATTATTGTTGTTATTGCAGGCAGATATATCCTGAAGGTCGTGCCTTTCCCCGGTTCGCTATAAACATTTATAAAGCCGCTGTGCTGTTTTATTATCCCGTAAACAATGGAAAGACCAAGACCGGTTCCTTTGCCCACCTCTTTTGTTGTAAAGAAAGGATCAAATATTTTTTTCTGAGTTTCGTGATTCATTCCGATTCCTGTATCAAATATTGTTATTAACGCGTATGCTCCGGGCTTTCCAAAGCAGTGCGTCTTTATGAAGATATCATCTATTCCGATCATTTCAGAGGAGATTGTTAAAATACCTCCGTGAGGCATTGCGTCCCGCGCATTTGCAGCAAGGTTCATCAGTACCTGCTCTATCTGCCCCGAATCCGCAAATATAAACAGCTTATCCTGTTTCAAGTCCGTCTTGATAGTTATGTCTTCTCCTGCAATTCTCAAAAGCAGCTTTGCCATTCTGCGTATGATTTCATTCATATCGACAGACTGCAGATTAACCATCTGTTTTTTGCTGAATATGAGTAGATTCCTTGTCAGGGCTGCAGCCTTATTTGCGCTCTCAAGTATATGATCAATATTGACTTGCAGAGGGTCGCCGGGATCCATCTTCATCTTCACAATATGACCATAGCCTATTATTGCGGAAAGTATATTGTTGAAGTCGTGCGCGATTCCCCCTGCAAGCAGGCCTATAGACTCCATCTTCTGAGCCTGTATGAGCTGGGCCTCAAGTCTGGATTTTTCTTCCTCGGCCCTTTTGCGCCCAGTGATGTCGTGCGCCAGCACTACTTCAGTGTTTCGGCCTGACCAGACGAGCGTGTGAGAAGTAATCTCTACATCAATGACGGTTCCATCCTTTTTTCGATGCTGCCATACGCCTGCATTGTCAAGTCCCTCTGTCACATGTGCGATATTGTCCAGCAAAGCCGGAATATCCTCAGCCGGGCGGATGTCCTTGATGGTCATGGCAAGGAAGTCATCGCGGGTGTAGCCGTAATGCCGGACGGCCGCATCGTTGACTGCCAGGAAGGCAAGGGTCTCCAAATCATATACCCACATCGGGTGCGGGTTGGACTCGAACAACAGACGGTAACGCTCTTCCGATTCCCTCAGCGCCTCCTCTGCCTGCTTTTTCTTTGTGATGTCTATACCTGTTCCTACGGCGCACCTTACGCCGCCCAGCAGAGCGCTCATGCACATAAAGAAAAAAGGAGTTCTGTGGCCGTCTTTTGAAACGAGTGCAGCTTCAGATACCGCCAATCCCTTTTGAAAGACCTCCTGAATGTGTTCATCTTCGATCCTTTTGTCATCGCCGGTGAAGAAGTCCAGCGGGTGCATTTTTGAGATCTCTTCTGCTGAATATCCTGAAACCTGCTCAAGATTCCTGTTCCATCTCAGAAACTTTCCCTTTTCATCAAAGAGATAAAATACACCCGGCAGGCTTTCTATTATCGTATCGGACATCTTTTTCTCTGCAGCCAGTACGTCAACCGCCTGCTTGCGCTCTGTAATGTCAATGTGACAGCCGAGCATGCGGTAGGGCTTCCCTTCTTCATCAATCATCAGATCCGCGCGCGCAAGTATCCATCTGTACGAGCCGTCTTTATGGCGTAACCTGAATTCGTTTTCAAAATTCGGATAGGGTTTTTCAATATAGGCCTTTACTGTGGATAAAGCCCTCTCAAGGTCATCCGGGTGGACACGGCTTTGCCATTCGCTGAAATCGTTTGAGATTTCCTCGTCTTTATATCCTATTTGGCTTTTCCATTCCGGGGAGAAATATACATTGTCGGTACTTAAATCCCAATCCCACAGGCCGACATTTGAAGCCTGAACAGCCAACTGCAGGCGCGCCTGTGATGCCTTCAGTTCTTCTTCCGATTTTCTTGCCGATGCGTCCTTGTTTTTTGGGAAGGAATTCCGCATGTCCTTTGAACTCCTGTTCAAAGAATATCAGGGATTAAGGAAGTTGTCAAACATATTGAGTATAATGATTAGCATGGACGTGATCACTACACATCTGAATGCTGATTTTGATGCCCTGGCCTCAATGGTGGCGGCAAAAAAATACTATCCTGACGCGGTCCTCGTATTCCCCGGTTCACAGGAGAAAAGCGTGCGTGACTTCATTTCCGCATCGCTCCTGATGCCTGAGTTCAAAAAGGCAAAAGACGTGAACATGCAGGACATCAAACGGCTGATACTTGTAGACGTCCGGAGTCCGGACAGGATCGGGAAATTCTCAGAGATACTGGACAATAAAGACCTGGCCATTCACATATATGACCATCACCCGTACTCTGCTGGTGATGTCAAAGGACAGCAGGAGATCATCAGAACCGTGGGAGCTACAACTACGATATTTACGGAAATGCTCCAGAGAGATAAAATACCTTTTTCGCCTGCTGAAGCCACCGTATTCATGCTGGGTATTTATGAGGAGACCGGGTCTCTCATCTTTCCGTCTACAACAGTGGAAGACATAATGGCAGCAGCGTTTCTCCTGAAAAAAGGCGCCAACCTCAATGTCGTATCGAGTTTTATCACAAGAGAACTGGGCCCTGAGGAGATAGACCTCCTGAACGACCTGATACATTTTTCCAGGGATTATGTGATCCATGACCTCAGGATAAAAATTGCCAAGGCATCGAGGGAGACATATATAGGAGACATAGCTTTTCTTGCCCACAAGATAAGGGACATGGAAGATGTCGACGCAATCTTTCTCCTCGTGTCCATGGAAGACAAAGTGCAGGTCATCGCAAGAAGCCACATCCCGGAAGTCGATGTTGCCGAGATACTGCTGGCATTCGGCGGCGGCGGACATCCCAACGCTGCTTCCGCAACAGTGAAGAACATGTCGATAGAGGAAACAGAGGAGGAACTCATCGGGGTCCTCAAAGACAAGATACATCCGACCAGGACGGCAAGAGATATCATGACGAGCCCGGTGAAGACCATCTCCAGCAGCAGCACGATAGCAACAGCGGAAAAGACGATGACAAGATATGGAGTGAACGTTCTTCCAGTACTAAGGCATGTTACATACTATGGACTTATATCAAGGGAGATCGTGGAAAAGGCGCTGCATCATGGCTTCGGAAAGAGTAAGGTCATGGAGTTTTGCTCCACGGATGAATCAACAGTGACCTCTTCGACTCCGGTGACCGGGATCGAATCACTCATGATTGAGCAAAACCAGAGGTTTATGCCTGTGGTCGAAAACAGACAGATAATCGGAGCGATAACAAGGACTGATCTTCTGAGGTCATTGTATGAAACCCTTTTGCGGAAGGACAGGATCATATCCCATGAGAGATTGACTGAAAAGCCGTCGATAGGGAAAAACCTTCTGCCCCTGCTGAAGACAAAATTCCCTCCTGAGGTTTTACGCATACTCAGACTGGCCGGGGAAATCGCGGGAGAGTTCGGTTTTTCCGCGTATCTTGTCGGGGGGTCAGTCCGTGATCTCATCAGAGGAGAGGCCAACCTCGATATTGATATTGTGGTGGAAGGTGACGGGATAGAATTTGCGCAGGCCCTGGCTAAAAAGCTCGATGCACGTGTGAAAAGCCATAAAAGATTTGGCACTGCAGTGGTAATAACCGGGTTTTTGAAGTTTGACGTTGCTACAGCCAGGACTGAGTATTACGAGTCTCCTGCCGCACTGCCCCGTGTTGAAGTGTCTTCTGTAAAAAAGGATCTGTACAGGAGGGACTTCACCATCAATACTATGGCTGTCAGATTGAATCCCGAGAAGTTCGGCCAGCTCATCGACTTCTTTGGAGGGCAGAGGGACATCAAGGAGAAGACGATCAGGATATTGCATAATCTCAGCTTCATCGAGGACCCCACAAGGGCGTTCAGAGCGATACGGTTTTCAGAGAGGTTCGGGTTCAAGATAAGCAAACATACCCTGAATCTGATCAGGACTGCGGCCCGGATCAATCTTTTTGACAAACTGTCAGGGGCCCGGATGTATGATGAACTCATGCTCATATTCCTTGAGACCGAACCTGTAAAGGCTGTCAGGAGAATGGCGGAACTCAACCTGCTGAAATTCATTCACCCTCGACTTGCAGTAACGAAAGCCCTCGAAGAGACGTTCAGGTCCATACAGGAAACATTTGCGTGGTTCAAGCTGCAGTTCATTGAAGAAGAAGTGAACAGGGGGCATCTGTTCCTGATGGCACTTATACAGGAGCTCACTCCTCAGGAGATGGACGAGGCGCTCAAGAGGCTGAATGTCCCGGCGGGCGCGGGCCGGGAGATGCTTGAAGGGATCAGGGATGCACAGAACGTACTTGCATGGCTGAAAAATACTTCCGAAAAAGAGATCTACCATATACTTCGTCCGCTCAGCATCCAGACTATCCTTTTCACAATGGCAAAGGCCGGGAATAGAGAGCAGAAGAAGGCGGTCTCGCACTATTTAACTTTATTGAGGAATATAAAGCCGGAACTTTCCGGGAAGGATCTTCAGGAAATGGGGCTTGCCCCAGGGCCGCTTTATAAAAAAATACTCGCTGCGGTCCTTGACGCGAGGCTTGAAAGGAAGATCAGGAGCCGCAATGACGAGATCAGGTTCGTAAAGGAGAAATTCGGCAAGTAATAGTTAGATCATCCGAACCCCTGCATAGTAGCAGCAGAGGGCGCTGTCAAGGTCATTGATGAAAGACCGCTCATTGCCGTCCTCAAACATTATCCTTACAAGGCAGAACCCGCCTGTAAGCTGTGAATGCTTTTCTTCGATGACCTCACCCACACCCCATCCGGAATATTTTAGATGATTCACCTTATCTCCAACTCTCAGGTATAACCTCTTCCTCATTATTAATTATAACCCAGTTGATTTATGACCTGCATTAGTTAGCGATCAGCGATCAGCGATCAGCGATCAGCAGTCAGCAATCGGCTGTATGTTTTTTTGAGCTGACCGCTGAAAGCTGACAGCTTATGATTCCGCAGCAGGCGTTACTTTGTGAGTTTGAATGATACAGAACAAGCGACAGGGTTAAAAAAAACATGTTTTTGATATACTTACTAAGAACTACATTATAAAAGCCACATTGTTTGTCATTCCCGCAAGCGAAGCGCGTCGGGAATCCTTCCGCTGAAAGATTCCGGACAAGCCGGAAT
>QZKC01000030.1 GCA_003599425.1 Nitrospiraceae bacterium
ACAATACACATGCAAACAGACTGTTTTAGGTTTATAGTTGGTAAGGTATTGCTCAATATGTTATCTCACCATACTTGCTCCAAGTTTATGAATAATCTGTACGATTAATAGCATAGCGACTCGGTTGCAGGCAATGAAGGCTGTTGAAGTTATTCTTACTGGAGCAGGAACTCGGCGAGGTTGATATTATACTGTCTGGGGTCCATTGTCTTTATTATGTTAAGTGTATATTCATTCCTGTCGTTTTTCTCTGTCAGATCTATGGTCCGTCCTTTAACCAGGGTTCCGTTCCTGTTGGTTATTATCATTACCCGCGGCCTTTGCAGGTAGAGATGATTGTTTTCATACACGATCCCGAACTCGTTTGAATCCAGCAGGACAAGTGTTCCTATCGGGAAGATGCCGACCATATTGAGAAAGAATTTAAAGAGGAGGGGGTCAATATGTTTGCCGACTCTCCCTATCATGTCTGTTATGGCTTTTTCAGGGCTCATCGGTTCTCTCTTGTATACCCGCGAAGCGGTCATGGCGTCATACTGATCGGCAATGCTTATGATCCTGCTGTAGAGGTCGAGCTCACCGGGCTGCCTGACCGCAGGATATCCGGAATGATCAAAGTTCATATGATGTTCAAAACAGACGAGGCAGGCTCTTATGGTGAGATCATCGATATTACGCATATTGAGAATTGCCCGTACACCTATTTTAGGATGCTGCCGGATGACAGTCCATTCATCATCGTTCAGTTTTTCAGGTTTGTTGAGAATTTCATACGGTATTTCGGTCTTGCCAATGTCATGGAACAGCGAGACAATGCCCAGCTCGATCAGTTTCCTGCGGCTTAGGCCCAGACGCTGGCCAAGGGCTACAGAAAGGATACTTACATTTGTTGAATGATAGTAAGTGTAATCGTCATAATCTTTTATTGCGGTCATGCCGAGCATAATCTGTTCCTGTTCCATGATATGGTTTACCAGTGAAGTAATTACCCGTTTTGCACGTTTCAGGTTTATTTTTTCTCCGGTCCTGATCTTGGTAAAAACACCTTTTGAATAAGAGACGGCGCTGAAATAAGTCTTCTTAACCATCTTTTTCACATCAAAACTGTCGTCGCTGATAATCGGCAAAAGTTTTTCCAGTTCAATATGCGTAATGCCGGACATCTTTCCCATGATTGATTCAAACGGGTCGCGCAGGGAACATGCTGATACATAAGATGAAACAAACATTATTATGTCTTCGGGTATGAGCCTGCTTTTGATGCTGATTGAGCCAAGCTCTACTTTCTTCAGTTCTCTGACAAGGGAATCCAGATTCATAAGATATTCAGGGGCATAGCGTATCCTTTTATCGTTGAAATACAAATATTCACCCCGCAACTCCAGGGCGACCGTGTATTCGATGTCAACAAGTTGATTAACCTGTGATACAAATTTATTGATTGCAGAAGTAACGGTTATGTTGTTCAAACTGTGTATTTGTGCGTTGCGAAGAATGATCCCGAGCTGATTGATCAATTCCATCGCCATGCTGTGAACTTCATTGTCAGTACTAATTGCCATGTGTTATCCTTTTCACCGCTGCGGTTGACATATCACGCAATAACTTGTGGGAAGCTGTCTTATATGTATCGAGGACCGGCAATGCGTCCTTTTTTCCGATCATGCCGAGGCAATGAGCAGCGCAGGCCTTGACTTCAAGCTGTTTTGACCTGTTCAGCAGGGCTCTTTTCTTCATGATCCTTATCAGAAACCCTTGTACGTCAGTGTCATCCCATTTGGCAAGCACCTCAAAAAAAACCTTTTTTTCATCAAAGGTCCTGTCACAGAAATCCTTGCGGGAAATCAGACCCATGATCATCTCTCTTGCAGAAAGAGATCTGATATTCCCGATGGCCTGAAGGGAAACTTTTCTCACTGAGATATCCGGGTCCAAAAGGCAGTTTTGCAGTGTTGCGAGGACAGTATCATCTCCAAGTTCTCCAAGTGTTCTGATGACTTCCTTTTTAACCCTTACATCCTGATGTTTGACGATTCTTACGAGGTGCTGTGCTGCTTTTTTGTCCCCGATTTTCCTCAGAATGTGAACGATATTCCTTACCATGAACCACCTTGCGTCACTGAGTTTCTCAAGAAGGAGTGAAATATCATGTGTTCCTATATGTACAAGGGCGTCAATAATTTTTTTACGTGCATGGATACTTTTAAGTTCGCCCAGTATTTTTGTGAGTGGCGAAATAGCGTTGGTATTCAGAAGAGTCACAAAATGTTCAAAGTCAACATCATCAACCTCATGTCCAGCATCAAGGAATTCTCCGATAATTGCGAGAATTTTGTAACTTCCGCTGAAAAGCAGTATTTCGGCTGCATAGCGCTGCATGCGTGGGTCAGCAGGACCGGGGTCATTTATTTGTTTTAACCATGACAGTGCCGCTGTAATCGCATGGATATTACCCCGGGTTGCTGAAAATTCAATCGCTTTTGTGAAGTAATCGACAACGTTTTCATTCTGCTCTTCCTTTTCAGTATCAAAAAATACCTCGAAAAGTATGGTGAACAGCTTCATGGTTTTGTCACATGTATCCTTTTCCATTTCTGCAACAATCAAGCTGAAATCTTCTTCGGTCAGCGGGAATATGGACGCATCCTCTACTTTTTCATCTTTCTGGATGAAATCATCATGCAGCTTCTGGTAATTATGAGAATACTGTTTTTTACTGAGCTGATCCATTGCAGTTGTTTCATGATCATCATCGGTAAAGCTGATATCTTCAACAACATACGTTATATTCGTAAAATCCTTTTCCCATAAGAGCGTTACAACGTCATCTTCCAGGGTTTCCTTGTCAAAGTCATGAGATATTATATGTATGAAGTCCTCTATCTCTCCTGGAGTCAATCCTTTTTTGAACGTCAATTCCTTAAGACCGTCTTTGAAAAATAAAAGAGCGAGATTGTCATGTATTTCAGCATTATGGTAAACGGATTCCGAATTGTACAAAATATCGTTCTTGGCAAAGATAAGTTGCAGGCTTTCTTCGTGGTCCAGGAATTCCTCGAATTTATATGTTGTTTCCTTGAGCGTTTTTTTATATACCGGATTATTGGGAGGATATAGTCTCACAATCTTTTTTGCCTTGAGAATAAGAAGAACAAGGTTCTTTATTTCTATGAGGTTATCTTTATCTTTCATGTTCTTACACCAAAAAAATAGATGCTAATACTGTTATATCGGCATAACTGTACTTACAATTGAACGGGGATGCAATTACGCAGCCGGACAACGCCATGCGCGGATCTGCAATTGAATTCCAAAAATATTCAAAATTGTTTAAGATGGTTATAAAAAGAAACCTCAAGTTATCATGAATGCAAGAGAGTTATCACAGTGAAGGTTAAGCTTGCCAGGACCGCCGGCTTCTGCATGGGAGTGAGACGGGCAATGAATATTGTGCTTGATGCCGCAAATGCAAAGCAGGGAAAACTCTATACCTATGGCCCCCTTGTTCACAATCCCCAGGCAATCGATATGCTGAAGCAAAAGGGTGTTGAGGTCCTCGCTGACAGCACTGTTTCCAATGCAACTGTCATCATAAGGGCGCATGGGGTGCCACCTGAGGAGCGAAAGAGATTAAAAGAGGCCGGGAACGTTATATGCGATGCAACGTGTCCTCATGTAGCGCGTGCTCAGGCGATCATAAAAAAGGAAACGCGCGAAGGCTATATGACTATAATTGTCGGCGACAGGGGGCATGCTGAGGTAAACGGGTTGCTCGGCCATGCTGATGGAAACGGTTTTATAGTTGAAAAGGCGGATGAAGTGGATCAACTGCCAGAGATGGAAAAGGCCTGCATGATAGCGCAAACTACGCAGGACAGAAAAGTCTTTCTGGAAACAGTCGAGAAGGCAAAAAGAAAGATCCCGGATATAATGGTCTTCGACACTATTTGCGATTCAACAAGCATGAGGCAGAGGGAGGTTGTTGAGCTTGCGAAAGAAACGGATGCGATGGTCATTGTCGGAGGGAAGAACAGCGCAAATACGAGAAGGCTGTATGAAATATCATGCGGCACAGGAGTTCCGTCTTTTCATATTGAGGATGAGGATGAACTGGACCATCTTGGGCTGGAGCAGTACGAAAATATCGGTGTTATGGCCGGCGCTTCAACTCCGAACTGGGTCATCATAAAGGTCATAGACAGGATAAAATATCTCCTGAAAAAGAGACAAAGCCGTGCATACAGGCTGCTGGAACGCATCGGGGAGTTCTTCGTTGAAAGCTCCCTTTATCTGGGTATTGGTGCTGTGAGCATGTGCTATACAAGTCTCGTATTCCAGGGAGTTGAACCGGTTTTTACTATTTTATCGATAGCATTCCTGTATGTTTTTGCAGTGCATGTCTTCAACAGATTCAATGAAAAACTGAAAGATGATTTTTTTGATCCTGCGAGGACAAGGTTTTTTAAAGATTATGGGAACATGCTGAACATTTCAGCAATAATGGCCTCGTGTGCTGCATTATACCTGTCTTATATGCTTGGGATAACAGATTTAATCCTGCTCCTCTTTTCTTATCTGATGGGAATTATCTACAGCATACGGATAGTTCCTGAAAGATTTCGGACTTTCACGAAATACAAGCGGTTCAAGGATATCCCCGGCTCTAAAGACATTTTTGTATCTCTTGCGTGGGCCTGGGTGATCGTTTTGATACCCATGCTGAACAAACAGATATATTTTTCCTATATATCCATAGCTATCATGGTGTTTGTTCCAGTTATGGTATTCATACGATCGGTCATTTTTGACATCATATGTATAGAAGGTGACAGGATAGTCGGACGTGAGACAATACCGATACTTATAGGGCCAAGGCGGACACAGACCGTACTTCTCGTATTTTCGGCAATCATTGCGGCCTTCATGGTCTCATCTGCTTTCTTCGGACTTGTACCCTCACTCGGCTACTACCTGGTATTGCCTCTGATTTTCATGTTAGCATGCCTGTACTTCTTTCAGAAAACGAGAGTCCAGTCAGGTGTGTTGTTCGAAGCGATTATCGACAGTAATTTCATACTTGCAGGGGTAATTACCTATTTATGGCAGTGAAAAAAATAATTGTTCAGGATGTGCAGCTAAAGAAAATTTTTTAAAATCCGTATAACAAGAGTATCAATACGTCTAAATTCAGAAACGGAAAAAGTTCACAATTTTATAGGTTCAACCATAATATAGAAAGGAAGGGGTAGGCCTATGCATAAGAAAAAACATAGAATTCTTGCAATCGGAAGTTCCGGGGACGACCGAAATGCTTTTAAACGTTTTTCTAAGAAAATGGATGCAGTTTATGATCATGTGCTGGCAAAGTCCGTTGCAGAAGCGGCAGAGTTATTATCATCAGAACGGTTTGATGCCATTATATGTTCATCAAAGCTGAGTGACGGCACTGCTTCTGACATTCTGGATTTAAAACCTGCTGCACCCGTGATCGTCGTTGCGGAAAGGGGAAGTCTGAAAACAGCAGTACAGCTTATGAAAAGCGGGGCTGCGGATTACCTTGTGAAAGCCAAGGGCAGCGCCGGCCTGGAAAGACTGTCACAGAGTTTGACGGACAGTTTTGCGCGGGAACAGAAAGATGAGTGCGGCGGGAATATCCCTCTTTACCGGGATATCATAGATGCGGCCAATATCCTGATATGGCGTACCGATGCTGAGGGGAGGTTTACATTTATCAATCCTGCATGGGAGAAAATACATGGGTATATGTCAGAGGAATTGATAGGTAGGCCCTTCTCGGACTTTCAGATGCCTGAAGCGGCAGAATATTATATTAACGAGTTCAGGAATTGCATGATCGGTGAGCCGGTCATAGGGCATGAAACGACCTTCTTCTCAAAGCAGGGGGATGAGATACTGCTGGTAATAAACATGGTCCCGATTATTGAAGATACCGGTACGGTTATCGGCACACAGGGCATAGCTTATGACATGAGCGAACGCAGACGTGCAGATGAACTAATGCAGTACATAAGCGCCAAAGATGAACTGACGGGACTCTATAACCTTCATACATTCCTGAGCATGACTGAACAGCAGATAAAAACAGCGCACCGGGAAAAGAAAGAAATACTGATCATCTATGCCGGGGTGGACAACATGCGGTCCATTAATGAAGAACATGGACAGCATACGGGTGATCAGGTACTGATCGATACAGCAAACATCCTCAGAAAGACCTTTCGTGAGGCGGATATCCTGGCCCGTACCGGAGGAGATGAGTTTGTGGTTTCTACTCTTGTGTCTTCAAAAGATACTGCAGCGCTGATCATGAAACGTTTGGAGGAAAACTTTGCTGAATATAATGAGGGCAAGAACGGCACGCTGGAGCTGTCGTTGAGCTTCGGCGCTTCATGCCATAACACTGAACAACCTGTGTCTATCGAAGAACTGCTGTCGCATGCGGATGAAAAAATGCATGAGGCAAAGAAAAAGAAAAAGGGATAGTTGGATCCTTACTGCGAAATGCTGATCTTGTTGCGCCCGGTCTGTTTTGAATTGTAAAGTGCAGTGTCTGCTGATTTGATCAGCTCTGCCACGTTTTTTGTCCCCTTGCCAGGAGTATATGTCGTTACCCCGAGACTGACAGTAATCCTTATTGCCTTAGCATCGATCATGATCTCTGCTTTTTCAACAAGTTTTCTGATCCTTTCCGCCAGGGTAACCGCCCCCTTTATATCGGTTTCAGGAAGCACAACCACGAACTCCTCGCCCCCGTATCGAGCTGCAGTGTCAGATTTCCTGAGGGCCTCTGTTAGCAATCCGGTAACAGAACGTAATACATCGTCTCCTGCCGGATGTCCGAAGGTATCATTGATCTTCTTGAAATGATCGATATCGATCATGATAAGGGACAGATTGTGTGAGTATCTTCCTGCGCTTTCAAGTTCCTTTTCCATTAAATTCTGGAAGAACCTCCGGTTGTAAAGGTTAGTGAGGCCGTCTTTTACTGCGAGTTCTCTGAGCTTTTCATTCGCGTTTTTCAGCTCTTTTGCAAGGTCTTCCACTTTCATTTTTTCCTGTTTGAGCTCCATAACGAGCTGTTCATAGGACAGATTCAGCTTCCCGAGTTCCGCGACCGCATCCTCCAGTATCTGTGAATATGGTTTCAGGTTGCCGGCATCGATCTCAAAGTTGGAGAGTATCCCGACGGTCTTGTCAGCTATAGAATCAATGAACTCCCCAACCTCGGTTGCAGTCAAACTTAGCCTGTCCTGAAGGAGCTCGTTCAATTCCTGGAATTTCTCCACGCTTTTTTTCCCATGATAGATGGAGGATGCCATATTAGAAAGCATGAGTACGTGCAGCGTGTCACGCAATGATGGAGGGGCTTCGTTAATCCTGTGATGGTATGCCACAGGCTGACAGATGTTTTCAGGTAATCCCCATCTTCTCAGTATCTCGCTGCCGACCTCCTGATGGTCACAACCTAAAAAGTTTTTTTCTGCTTCGACAGTCGATAAATTCAATATCCTCTTTTCATCAAGCACCTTCAGGTATTCGTCGCGCCTGCTTATATACATGACGATAATTCCTATATCCATAAGTAGCGAGGTAACAAAGGTGTCCTCAAGTTTAACATTCAGTTTCTCGGCTATCATCTCAGCGCTAACGGCTGTGGTGATCGATCTCTTCCAGAAGAGATTGTGATCGAATCCGTCAAGTGAGTTCCTTTTTAACCCTTTCACGATCACAAAGGACAGGGCGATGTTCTTAAGCGCCTTTATCCCGAGAATATTCACCGCCTTATCTACTGAATCAACTTTAAAGGGAAGGGCATAGTAGGGCGAATTGGCCACTTTCAAAATCTTTGCAGAAAGAGCCGGATCGTAAGAAATAATGCTTGCAAGGTCGTTGACCGCAAAGTTCTCCTTTTTTACTTCCTGGATTATCCTCATGGCAACAGCAGGAAGGGAGGGGAGTTCAGATACATTTTCTAAAAGAGAATCCAGAGTGTTCATAAAGATATTGCGCCTTCCTGATAGAGGGAATCAGCAGGCATTGTCTGGATCAAAGAACATATAGGCATTGATGTAACCTTCCACTGCGTATGTATTACAGGCAGGCAGTTACCATATTTATCGGTATAAATGAATAAATCTTTACAGTGGTTGGGATGAAATGAGACGTAAGAAGCCTCAATCAGGATAGTTTTGGGGTTTTTGCTTTCACGCGGAGTTTTGCTTCTATAAAATCTTTATGGGACACATGTATCAGGCTGGCGATCCTGCGGACCATATGTTCTTCGTGTTTATCCAGTATCCCGTCTGCAAAGGCGACTTCCCACAGGTGTTCGATCACTTTGACTTTTTGATCGTAGGTAAAGCCTTTATTCATCAGAGAGGTAAACTCAAAATATCCGGTAGCTTCCCATATTTTTTCTTCAGCAAGGTGAAGCAATGAAGATATCTCGTCTTTGGTGAGCTGAAACTTTGAGCGGATTGTATTTTTGACCGTCTTCTGCTCTTCCTCGCTGACCTGAGTATCAGAGCGCATCAATTCAATAAGGAGCGCGGCAGTAGCGATCTGGAGCGCATGCTCAGACACTTTGTCTGAACTTTGAGAAGGGGATTTGATGTATTTTTCAAAAAACTGTTTTACGGTGCTGATCATGATTGTACCTCTTTTGATTTGAGCTATTATAAAATGCTCCGGCGATATAGGGCAAGAGTTAGTGTCGTATAGAAATTCCTCCACAGGCTCCCCTTTGTGCCTCTGTGCCTTTGTCACTGTGTGCCTTCCATTGCGCGCAATTCGCTATGATGTAAACTTTCTAAGCACCAGCACGGCGTTTGAACCGCCGAAGCCGAATGAATTTGTTACTGCAATATTTATCTCTTTCTTCATTAGTGAGGTGACATGGTTCAGGTCGCATGCGGGATCAGGATACTCAAGATTTATGGTAGGGATGATAGTACTCCTGTGAATGGAAAGAGCGCTTATCGCTGTTTCTACCGCACCAGCGGCTCCGAGCATATGCCCCAGCATGGATTTGCAGGAGCTTACATGAATATTTTGGGTGCGGGTCCCGAAGACCTCCCTGATCGCCTTTGCTTCAGTAATATCGCCGAGAGGCGTTGAGGTCGCATGGGCGTTTATGTAATCGACTTTTTCACTATTAATCCCTGCATCATGCAATGCTTGCCTGATGGCACGGGATTCTCCATCGCTGTCGGGTTTTGTCTGGTGGAATGCGTCTGAAGATGTGCCGTATCCAGCCAGTTCAGCATAAATCCGCGCGCCCCTTTTCAGGGCATGGTTCAGTTCCTCAAGCACAAGTATCCCTGCTCCTTCGGAAATCACAAAACCATCGCGGCCCATGTCAAACGGTCTGCTTGCCTTTTGCGGTTCGTGGTTCCTTCTGGAAAGGGCGCCTGAAGCAGCGTATCCACCGACAGCGAGCCTGCAAACAGGGGCTTCAGCGCCGCCTGCAAGGGCAATATCGATTTCACCATTACGGATCATTTTCACAGCCTCTCCGATTGCATGGGTTCCTGATGCGCATGCGGTTGAAATGCCGAGCGAAGGCCCTTTTATCCCAAAACTGATAGAGATATAAGAGGAGGCCATATTTATGGTGGTGGCAGACATCAGATAAGCAGAATAAGGTTTGTTCTGCACAAGGTTGTTCTCCATTGCCTTCTCCAGGCTTGTAATTCCACCCCTGCTGGAACCAACAACGACGGCGCTTTTACACTTTTGTACTTCTGCACTTCCTATCCCTGAATTTTCTGCTGCCATTATAGCCGCAGATGCTGCATAGTGAATGAACGGGTCAAGGCGAAGAATATCTTTTTTCTGGATGTATTTCCCCGGGTTGAAGTTCCTTAATTCGCCTGCAATCCTGCTTTTTAAGCCTGAGGGGTCAAATTTTGTTATATGGCTGATGCCGGGAACGTTCTTTGTCAGGTTTTCCCATGTAGTCTCAATATCATTGCCAAGCGGCGTTACCGCACCGATTCCTGTGATAACAACACGTTTCATAGAAAGATATACTAACACAAGCGATTTGCGGGTAGGTATGTACAGAGGCGCTTCCGCAATTTTGGAGACCGGAGAATTATGGATAAAAAACATCTCGAAGAGTCGAGCCCCAGACTTGAATGCGATAAAATTTAGAACAGATAGAAAAAATTTTTATTAGCCGTTATCATACAGACATGTCAAAAGTGAATGAAGTTTCATTACTCTTCAATAAAGGGTTCAACTGAGCCCAGTCGATACTTGCAGCTTATGGAGTTGAGCTGGGACTTGATCACGAAACAGCGCTGAAACTCGGCAGCGCCCTCGGCGGCGGGGTTGGGAGAATGGGTGAGACCTGCGGCACTATCACGGGCGCGCTCATGGTTATCGGATTGAAACATGGCGCATCAAAAGCTGATGATGATGCAAAACTTGTAACGTATGGACGCTCAAAAGAGTTCATCCGGCTTTTCAAAGGGCGGAACAGTTCCATCGTATGCAGGGAACTGATAGGATTTGACATCGGCTCCAGAAACGAACTGACAACAGATGACTGGGTCATAATCTCGCGGCAATGTCCAAAATACCTTGCAGACGCTGCTGAGATTCTGGAGGAGGTACTATGAAACTCACTCACATTGACAAAGAGGGAAAAGCGACAATGGTGGATGTAAGTGAAAAACCGCTGACTGCAAGAGAAGCAGTAGCTGCGGGTTCGGTTTCCATGAAAAAAGAAACCCTCCGTCTTATATCCGGAAACAGGATCGCAAAGGGAAATGTCTTTGAGACGGCACGCCTTGCAGGTATAATGGCAGCCAAGAAAACTCCGGAACTCATCCCGTTATGCCACCAACTGAATCTCACATCTGTTTCCGTGGATTTCAGGATTGATAAGAAGAAAAATGCAATCCTTATAAAGGCTGTGGCGAGATGTACCGGCCAGACAGGGGTCGAAATGGAGGCCCTGACCGCGGTTTCTGCTGCTGCTCTCACAATTTATGATATGTGCAAAGCTGTGGACAAGGGCATGATCATATCCGATGTCATGCTCATGGAAAAACGCGGCGGGAAAAGCGGAGTATGGAAGAGAGTAAAAGATGGCACTAAGGCACAGAGGGACAAAGGAACAAAGTGATTTCTGTGTGCCTTTGTGCCTTTATCTCTTTGTGCCTGTTATTTATACCTTTTCACCTCAAACCTGTAAAGCTCTACCGGTTCACCAATGTAACTGCCCGCCTTCATTGATGCTATGCTGATCTGCTCGTCTACAGAGTCAATACCTTCAAGGTCAGGCAGTAAAAGTCCCCTGCGCTCTCCGCTTTTGACAAGGACGCCGTATTTTTTCGGGTCCAGGTCTTCCTTGCCGGAAACCTTTTCGGGTTCTGTAAGGACGTCGACCGAGTATTCAAGTTCAGAGAGTTCCTTCTTTGCGACCGGAGGGAACCTGGGATCGCAGGTTGCTGCGCTTATGGCATTGTGGATTATTTCGCAGGCTATGCTTTCAGTGCATGGTGAGAATGTCCCGATGCATCCCCTCAATTCCCCCTTTATCTTGATGCACACAAAAACCCCGGCCTTTCCGGCCATGTCAGGTGAAGGGTTATCAGGCGGTGTTATTGTTTTTCCTGTGAGGATGTACTGTTCAATAGTTTCTTTTGCGAGGTTTACGAGAGGATGCATTGCCGGCCTACTTCCTCCTTGTCACTGCATAATCCGCAATAGCACATAGCGAAGCCTTTTCCATTGAATCATTAAAAATATTGAGTTCTGCCTTTGCTTGATTCAGGAACTGATGCGCCCTTTGAGAGGATTTCTCGATCGACCTGTGTTTCTGAAAAAGCTCCTGGACATAAGAAAGGTCTGAAGCTGTCTTGTTTTCAGCGCGCACTATTTCTTTTACCCGGCCTGCTTCTTTTGGTTCTGCATCTTTAAGCAGATATATGAGGGGGAGGGTGATCTTGCCTTCTTCAAGGTCTTTGCCGAGGCTCTTGCCGAAGGCCTTTTCTTCTGCCATATAATCAAGAACATCATCCGCTATCTGAAAAGCATACCCGAACTTTAATCCGAAAGCTGCCAGGGCGTCCACCTCTTTCTGTGAGGCGTTTCCAAGTACTGCGCCCCCTTTGCAGGCCGCAGACATAAGGATAGCGGTTTTCCCCTGGATGATCTTTAAGTAGTCCTCTTCCGGGACCTCCGGGTTGCCCTTTTTGCTGAGTTGTATCAGTTCCCCTTCACTCATCTTTGCCGTAGCAGTGCAGAGGGCATCCATAATGGGCTGCTTTTCGAGGAGGTTTGCAAGTCTCAAGGCATTAGCGTAAAGGAAATCACCCACAAGGATGACGACCTGGTTACCCCAGAGGGAATGTGCGGCAGGCTGCCCTCTCCTCACATGTGCGCCGTCGACCACATCATCATGGATCAGAGATGCAGCGTGAATAAACTCCACACTGCTGGCAAGGGTGCTGACATCATCCCCTCTTGTACCGAACATCCGTGAACTCAGGATAGCAAGCAAAGGGCGAACGCGCTTGCCGCCGCTCGAAAACAGATGATTCCCTACAACAGAGATCGCGGGCGCTACGGTCTTAAGCGTCTCGTTTATCTTCTCTTCAGCGAGAGCAAGGTCTTCCCTGTAATATTCCCAGATGCTGTTAATGTCTGTCTTCATTATTTGCTTTCAGCATGAATTTGTCTAAATCCACACCCTTTTCATTCAGTTTGTGCAGGTCTTCAGGCCTGAATACACCTTTCTCAGTAATTATACCAGTAATGTATTTTGCCGGTGTAACATCAAATGCGAGATTTCTCACCTTTACACCTTCAGGGGCAATATTGCAGTCAAATATATGTGTCACCTCTTCGGAGCCCCGCTCCTCAATGGGAATAAGCTCTCCTGTCGGTATTGAGAAATCAATGCTGCTTAAAGGCGCTGCCACGTAAAATGGGACATTATTTTCCCTGCACAGAACTGCAAGGGAATAGGTGCCTATCTTGTTTGCGACATCGCCGTTTGCCACAGTCCTGTCCGTCCCGACGATCGCAAGGTTGATCTCGCCTTTTCTCAAAAGGGCGCCTGCAGTATTATCGGTAATGAGTGTTACAGGGATGTTGTCCTGCATCAGTTCCCAGGCAGTCAAACGGCACCCCTGAAGCACCGGCCTTGTTTCATCAGCGATCACCTGAATATTTTTCCCCTGTTCCACAGCAACCCTGATAGGCCCTGTAGCGGTTCCATACCCTCCGGTGGCAAGAGAACCGGCATTGCAGTGGGTTATAACCGTATCGCCTTCACGGATAAACCGGGCGCCCCATTTGCCGATCGCCCTGTTAATTTCTATATCTTCCTGAAGGACTTTGTTGCCCTCTTCAATGAGCAGCGCTTTCAGTTTATCTACAGGCTCAGCCTTTCTCTCTAGGAGAAACTTTCTGATCCTCTCAACGGCCCATTGGATATTGACTGCTGTGGGTCTTGTTGCAAGGAGGGTGTTGAAAACTGTCTCTAATTCATTGAGAAATCCGGTGAAATCGTTTGCCCTTATCTCCTGCGCTCCAAGAGCTATACCCATGGCTGCTGCAATACCTATGGCAGGGGCCCCACGTATCCTGAGCTTTTTTATTGCCTCAGCAACCATCCCGTAATCTGTGCAGTCGATATACTTGACTTCCCGTGGAAGCAGGGTTTGATCGAGCATGCGGACTTTGCCGTCAACCCATTCGATTGTTTTTACCATTAGCTCTCCTTTTAGATTTTATGTAACATCTTTACATGCACAAGGGCAGCCTGCTGCGGAATTTCTATAATCGACAAAAGGCATTTTACATTTTAGCTTTAGGGCATTTCTCTGTGGTTCACAGGAAAAATTGTTTTGCCAATAAAGTTTTTTTAAAAATGTGTCGTATAGAAATTTCTCCGCAGACTCCCCTTTGTGCCTTTGTCCCTCTGCACCTTCCATTGGAACAGAGTTTAGCCATGAATAATCTGGATTAAGTCTTAATTGCAAAATATTAACTGATAAACTTATTGACATTCGGAAATACCGTCATAACTATCAGGGCCGCAGTAAGAACTACTATGATAATGACGGTTCCCCAGGAAATGTAGTTGTATCTTTTGGGATTTGTATATTGTCCCATGATTCGCTTGTTATTTACAAGAAGCAATGCAAAGACGAGCACAAATGGAAGCAATATACCATTCAACAATGATGAGAGGATCATTACGAGCACGAGGGGTACGTGTGGGATTAGAACCAGAAGGGCGGATATGGCAATAAGCGCAGTATATATCCACATGAACTGAGGAGCTTCTTTGAAACTTTTGTTCACCCCCGCTTCCCACCCCATAGCCTCACAAATATAATAGGCTGTGGCGAGAGGGACAACAATGGCACCCAAAATGGAGGCATTCGCGAGGCAAACCGCAAAAAGGAGTGAAGCATATTGTCCTGCAAAGGGCGCCAGTGCCGTTGCCGCTTCTTCAGCTTCGTTTATCCTGATACCATGCGGGAACAGGGTTGTAGCGCAAGTGACAATGATAAAAAATGCGATAACATCTGTCATAATACATCCGATATAAACATCGAACTTTGTAACTTTATAGTTCTCTTTTTTAATCCCTTTTTCAGCAATGGAAGACTGCAGGTAGAACTGCATCCATGGGGTGATGGTCGTGCCTATTATCGCGATGGTCAGCATGATATACTCTGACTCGAGTTTTATTTCCGGGACTAAGGTGCTCTGCAGTACCTCCCCCCATTTGGGGGCAGCCATAAAGGCAGAAACGATATATCCCAGATAAATCAGGCAGGCTATGAGCAGAGCCGCTTCTACAAGTCTGTAACTGCCTTTTGTGACCAGCAGCCATATCAGGAAAGCACCGAGAGGGACCATGATATACTTGCTCAGCCCTAATATCTCCATGCTTGCAGCCCATCCTGCGAATTCGGCAATGGTGGTTCCAAAATTCGCCACCAGCAGAATGATCATCATGAAAAAAGTTGTCTTTACCCCGTAATTCTCCCTGATCAGGTCTGAAAGGCCCTTGCCGGTCACAACTCCCATTCTTGCTACCATCTCCTGTATGACCAGAAGGGCAACAGTCGTAGGGATCAGTGTCCACAAGAGCGTGTAGCCATAGCGTGCCCCTGCAACCGAATACGTGGTGATCCCTCCGGCGTCGTTGTCGATGGAGGCGGTTATGATCCCAGGCCCAATAATTGAGAGGAAAATGAGAAGACTTCTCCAGCGGTTCATACGCTCCTCCTTTTCTTCCTCGAAGAGGGAGGCAGGAGAATATCAACGATATCATCAACTGTTACAATTCCGAGCAGATTGTTGTCGGCATCTACGACGGGAACGGCAAGGAGATTGTACTTTGAAATAAGTTCGGCAACTGCCTGCTGATCTGTTTCAGGGGATACGGTCTTCAGTTTTGTTTCCATGATCTCGGAAAGATGTACATTGGGGGACGGGAGGATTATGTCCCGTAACGATGCAACACCAAGGAGCTTTTCATCTTTGGCCACATAGATGTAATAGACATTCTCCACTTCCGGCGAATCTATCCTGAGCTGTTCCATTGCCTCCAGTACGGTAAATCCCGGGGGATAGGCAATGAACTGATTGGTCATGAGCCCGCCTGCTGTGTCCTCTTCATGGGCCAATAGTTCCTGTATATCCTGAGCCTCTTCCTTTTCGATGGATTCAAGCAGTTCTTTTGCCTTGTCTGACTCAAGGTCGGACATGAGGTCTGCAGCCTCGTCAGGCGGCATTCTCTCAACCACGTCTGTAGCATGGTCTTTATCAAGACTCTCGATGATCGCCCTTTTTACATTGGCTTCAAGTTCGTGAAGCGCCTCGGCTGCGACATTGGGATCAAGCCCTTTAAAAAGTGCTATCCCCTGTTCCTTCGGTACCTTACTTATGATATCGGCAATGTCTGACGGGTGCAGCGCCGAGATCATTTGGCGCGGGACGGTCAAAGATATGGTTGTAAGCCTTGGTTCAAGAGGCTGGATATATCCCCATCGGATGAGATTTAGCGGGAGAGTTTTTCCGAACAACGCATAAAGGTCTTCGCTTCTCCTCTCAATTCCGATACGTCTCAATATGCCCCGTAATCCTACATCCACAGCGATCAGGCATGCATGATCATTTAAGCCTTCTATCTTTACATCATTGACCCGCACGACCTTAGCGCCATTCGCGTCGACTATCTGTTTGTCAAAGATATCCCGTGTGACCAGGAGATCATCATCTGAGGGTTCATACTGCTCAACTTGTGTGGCAGAGATATTCGCGGATATGATCCGCTTGTTGAAAATACCCACATTCTTCCAGTCAAGACGGAAAAGTTTTTTCTTGTCCAGCAGCAGGGCTGAGACCCTTGGAAGAGGGTCGCCTTTGATTACCATGAAGTCTTTTACCCTGCCGAGTTCATCGCCTGCAGGGTCCAGGACAGGCATTTTTATTAGTTCGCTGACGAAAACTTCACCGTAAAGGGGCATGGGATCTCCAAACAAACAAGCTGTAAGCTATAGTTAACAGCTTATGAAGTATACCTAAGGGAGGGATTTTTCGGCAATACTGGACCTGAGATTGGGAGGCACAAAGGTGAGGCGGAGAAAATTTCTGAGTGCAGCGATAAGCTGTCAGCTATCAGCGGTCAGCTCATAAATGCTATTTCTCAGTTTTTCCTGATAGCTGAAACCTGAATGCTTATCTTTGTTGATACTCTTTGCGAATGATTTCTATATTATCTTTTAAATTTTTTGTAATGAGCACTCTCTTATTTGAATCCACCAACACGCCGTCAATCCCCATTTCCTCAAGAAGCTTCATCCCCTTTTCTGCTCCGAGTATCAGAATGGCTGTATCAATGCCGTCTGCAATATATCCTTCTGGAGCAATGACGGAAACGCTGATGAGTCCGGATTCAGACGGGTAGCCTGTCTTGGGATCAATGATATGGTGGTACCGCTTTCCATCCCGTAAAAAAAACCGCTGATAATCTCCTGCTGTCGATATGGCCCTATTTTTCAGCGAAATGCTTGCAAAAATGTCCTCCCATGGTTTTTCTGCGTCGGGATTTTCTGGCCGTGGATCCTGTATCCCAACCTTCCACGGCTTACCTGTCGTGTTCAATCCATATCCCCTGATATCCCCTGATATGGCTACGAGCGCTGCTTTTATTCCTTTTAACTTTATCGCTTCTATTGCTTTGTCAGCCGCATAGCCTTTTGCGATGCCGCCAAGGTCCAGTTCCATATCTTTTTCTTCGAGATATAGTTCTGACTCCCCGGTATTTGTTTTGATCTTTTTGTAGTCAACCAGTTTAAGGGCGTCTTTAATTAAATCATCCTGTGGTAATAATGGGCTGGCAGGACGTCCGGAAAACTTCCAGAGTTCCAGTACAGGAGCAATGGTCGGGTCAAAGGCCCCAATAGTTATTTTCGAGACTTCGATAGTTTTCAGTATAATATCAAGGGTTTCCCTGCTGACGTGAACCGGCTTTATTCCAGCGGATCTGCTTATAGCGCTCAGTTCACTGTCAGGAGAGAAATTATTAAGGTAAGTATCAAGTTTCTTGATCTCGCTGAACCCGGCTTCGATCGCCTCTTTGGCCCTGTCTTCAGACGTACTGACAACCGTTATCGTACAGTAGGTGTCCATCATGACACGGCTTTCCTTGAACATTCGGTCCTGTTGGGTACAGCCGGAGAATGAGAAGGCAAAGAATAGAAAGCAGAGAGTTAAGGGATTAGGGTTAAGAGTTAAGTGAACGACCCTAAGTCTGTCATTCCGGGCTTGACCCGGAATCCGCCCTTCGACAAGCTCAGGGTGACAATCTGTCATGGTGAGCCCGTCGAACCATGGATTCCCGCCTTCGCGGTAATGACGCTTATGCATTCTTAACCTCATTAGAAACTTTTGCACTTTTGACTTTTGCGCTTCTGTACTGTTTCTCACAGTCTCTCTTTGATGAATTGCCCTGTGTACGATCTTGGATTTAAAGCAACCTGTTCAGGTGTTCCCTTTGCTATTATCCTGCCGCCTTCATCTCCGCCTTCAGGCCCGAGATCGATTATATAGTCTGCACTCTTAATGATATCAAGATTATGCTCAATGACTATAACGCTGTTGCCTGTATCTACAAGACTGTTCAGCACCTCAAGCAATTTCTGGATATCGATGAAATGAAGCCCTGTTGTGGGTTCATCAAGTATATATAGGGTCTTGCCTGTTGCCCTTTTGCTTAATTCCCGTGATAATTTTACCCTCTGTGCCTCTCCCCCTGAAAGCGTTGTAGCTGACTGGCCGAGCTGAATATAGCCGAGGCCGACCTTCTCCATGGTGACCAGTTTATTTCTCAGCGGAGGTATTGCTTCAAAGAATTCAAGAGCCTGGGTGACTGTCATGTTCAGCACATCAGAGATGGTTTTTCCTTTATACCTGATTTCGAGGGTTTCTCTGTTGTACCTGGCGCCCTTGCAGGTATCGCAGGGGACATAGAGGTCTGGAAGAAAATGCATGGACACCCTGATGAGGCCGTCTCCCTTGCAGGCCTCGC
Source organism: Nitrospiraceae bacterium (assembly GCA_003599425.1). Lineage (GTDB taxonomy): Bacteria > Nitrospirota > Thermodesulfovibrionia > UBA6902 > UBA6902 > SURF-23. The sequence continues at coordinate 18,590 of QZKC01000030.1, forward strand.
ATCTCCCTCCTGATACATTAAAGCTGAACCTGCTCGGCTTATATCCCCTTATACGCGCGTCAGGCACCTGTGCAAACAGGTTCCTCACAAAAGTGAAAACCCCTGTATATGTGGCGGGATTGGAGCGGGGCGTTCTTCCGAGAGGCGATTGGTCTATATCGATGACTTTATCGATCTTCCCGATCCCCTCGATGCTCACATGTTTGCCTGGGAGGTCCCTGGAGGAGTACAATTTTCTTGACAGGGCCTTATAAAGGATCTCAATTATAAGTGTGCTTTTGCCGGAACCTGATACTCCGGTCACACAGGTGAAGACCCCCAATGGGATATTTACGGAAATTTTTTTCAGGTTGAATTCCTGTGCTCCTTTTATGGTGATGTAGTCTTTCGGTTTTCTCCTTTGCTCCGGAACAGGGATGGCGAGCCGCCCGTCCAGAAATGAACCGGTCACGGAGTTTTTATTCGTTATGAGGTCCTGTAAAGCGCCCTCAGCGACTATATCGCCTCCATGTACCCCTGCGCCTGGGCCCATATCAATTATATGGTCAGCGATCCTCATGGTCTCCTCATCATGCTCAACTACCAGAACAGTATTCCCCATGTCTCTCAGGGTACAGATGCTTTCGAGAAGCCTGCCGTTGTCTCTTGGGTGCAGACCGATGCTCGGCTCATCAAAAATATAAAGCACGCCGGTCAGTGATGAACCGATCTGTGTCGCAAGCCTTATGCGCTGGGACTCTCCGCTGGAGAGTGTTATTGCCGGCCTGCTCAGCGCAAGATAGCTGAGCCCGACATTTTCAAGAAAAGTGAGCCGCTCAGTCGTTTCTTTCAGGATCTTGGATGCGATCAACTGCTCGGTCTTTGAGAGGCGCAGGCCGTCTATAAAGGTGATTATGTCTTTGATCGCTTTAGAGGACAGCTCTCCTATATTGAGATCATTGATCTTCACGGACAGAGGTTCTTTTTTAAGCCTGAGGCCATTACACAGCGGGCATACGGAAAGTCCGTTCAGGTCTTCATCTTCTTCACTTATGTTCTTATATCCCAGCCCCCTGCATTTAGGGCAGGCCCCGTAGGGGCTGTTAAATGAAAAGAACCTGGGGCTGATCTCCGGATAATTGATGCCGCATCTGGAGCATGCGAGTTTAGTGCTGAAGAAAATGTCCTTTCCTTCATCAATGATATTTACTGTGACCACATCCGCGATGCTGGTGGCTATGGTGATCGCTTTTGAAAGATGTTTATCAATCCCGTGTTTGATGATCAGCCGGTCGATGACAATATCGATATCGTGCCGCTTGTGCTTGTTCAGTTTGAGCTCTTTCGTGATATCAACCATCTCTCCGTCTATTCGTGCACGGATAAATCCCTTTTTCCTTGCTTCATGCAATTCCTTCCTGTATTCACCTTTTCTGCCCACCACGATAGGTGCGAGGATCTGGATCCTTGTATTTGCCGGCAACGTGGTTACCAGATCAATGATCTGTTGCGTCCCCTGTGATTCTATAGGGTTGCCGCACTGGTAACAGTTCAGTTTACCGATCCTTGTATACAGCACTCTGAGATAATCGTATATTTCTGTTATCGTACCAACGGTCGAACGCAGATTTTTAGAGGTAGTTTTTTGTTCTATTGCAACAGCCGGCGACAGTCCTTCAATAGAATCAACATCCGGTTTTTGAAGCTGGTCAAGGAATTGGCGCGCATACGTGGAAAGGCTTTCCACATATCTTCTTTGCCCCTCTGCGTATATCGTATCAAACGCAAGTGAAGATTTGCCCGACCCTGAGGGACCTGTTATAACAACGAACCTGTCCCTCGGTATTGTGACATCTATATTCTTGAGGTTATGGACCCTTGCGCCCTTGATGATTATATTATCAAGCATAAAATAGCCCTGTTATCGCACGAATTCTTTACTATACCTTATAGGAATCAGTGACTGTCAAACAGTTTGCTAACTTTATTGAATTATGGGTGGGTCTGCGACATATAAGTTGGATATTTACAAAAACGATTAAATTGCCTTATACTCTGATAGCTGTTAAGCTAACAGAAGGAGGCAATTATGGAACAA
>QZKC01000102.1 GCA_003599425.1 Nitrospiraceae bacterium
AGCTGACAGGATCTCAAAAGAAGCAATTTACAAGGAAGTAAGAAAATCAGATGTTGATTATGGTGTTGTTCTTCAGGACCCGCTTATACGGTCGCTTACAGATAGATATGTTAACCTGGAATCTGAATATTTTAATCTCCTGCAGGTGCATAAACCTGAATATCCCAAAATGATCCGTCTTAGGGAACAGATGGAAAAATTGAAAGAAACAATCGGTACACAGGAACAAAAAATAATAAATACCCTGAGTTCGGATTATCAGTTGGCGTTAAAAAAAGAAAAGTTTCTTATTGCTGCAATCGAAAAACTCCGTAACGAAGTTTCAAATTTGCAGGATAAAATAGTTCAGATCCAGATACTCAAAAGAGAGGTGGACACAAATAGTGAGCTTTATAACGCCTTGCTTCAGAGATTAAAAGAAGTGGGTGTCAGCGCAGCGCTTACTGAAAGCAATGTACAGGTTCTTGACAGGGCGCAGGTGCCGAGGTCTCCCTTCAAACCCAAAAAGGGTTTCAACGCTGCACTGTCTCTCATTTTGGGGCTTTTTGGCGGGGTATTTCTTGCCTTTTTTGTTGAGTATTTTGACCAGACGATAAGGACGCCACAGGATGTAGAAAAGTGGTCCCGTTTGCCAGTGATCGGGATGGTGCCGCTCATAAAGGATAACCTGAGAGAGAGTAGTTCCAGCGTATCTGACAACACTCAGGTACTGACCGAGTCCTTCAGATCCATCGGCACCTGGATCAAGTTTGCGAACTCCTCTGTGAAACCAAGACAGATCCTTGTCACGAGCCCACTGGAAGGGGAAGGCAAGACACTTGTATCCATAAATACTGCAATGAGTCTGTTAAACGTGGTCGGGAAAGGGGTAATTATTGATGCTGACTTCAGAAGGCCCTGTGTCCATACCTCTCTTGATCTGGACAACTCAACAGGTCTTTCTTCGTTTCTCTCAGGAACTTCCGAATTTGACCAATTGATAAAAAAATCCTCTGTGACAGGCCTTGATGTCATAACGAGCGGCCCAATGCCGCACAATCCCTCAGAGGTCCTGAATTCCGATCGTATGAGAGAACTCATGGATGCTCTCTCAGCGATGTATGATTTTATCGTGATAGACTCAGCGCCTCTTCTGGGTTTGTCTGACAGTCTTATCCTTTCCGCATCAGTTGACAGTGTGATGCTGGTTGTGAAGTCCGGCCAAACGCCAAAGGATGCCCTGATCCAGTCAAACAAGGTTTTATTAAAAGTTGCTACGAAAATCCTTGGTGTTGTATTGAATGGAACTGACATCAAAAAGAAATACGGCTACTCGTACTGTCATACTTCTTATGGGAACGATAAACAAGTGAAGAAAATCCCCTTTATAATTAAAGCGAGCTGATATGGACGTTAGTTGAGAATGACGATCGGGGGGGGCAAAAAAGAAGAGAAACTGGAAACCAAGTTCAGGTTATTGAGTATGGCAACCCTCTCAAGGAAGATACATGAGGGTATCAGTCTTGAAGAACTTTACAGGGATGCAGAAAGAAAGTTTGATACAATGATCGGTTTGCTGAAAGGCCATTATCCGGATGGATATCTGATGGGATCAAGCGAAACAACCATCGATGATTTAAAGCATGCTTCTCTGTCAATATTGCGGCTTTTAATCGCTAATAAACAGGATAATCCTTATATGACATTATGTGTTTCTGAAGAGGCGTCACAGGAGGAGATAAAAAGCAGGCGGAACAAGCTCCTGCAGATCTTCCATCCTGACAGGAACGGGGATAATTCTTCAAATGAAATCATGACAAAAAATATTAATGAGGCATACGAGAAGATTATAAACGCAGATTCTGGGCCAGGCATCTCATACACCGGAATCAAAACTCGTTTGAGGCCGGCTGCGCCTTACAACAGGAGACAGTTTGATATAAGGAGAAAATATTTGCTCTATTTATTCATAGCCCTCGTTACGTTATCTGCGATTGCGGGTTTTTTTGCGGTCTTATTTTATTCATAAACAGAGGTTATTATTCATATGAAATATCAAGAAAAGTTTATTGGACTTATCGGTCTCGGTTACTGGGGGAAGAACATACTCCGCAACCTCCACGAGATGGGAATTCTCCATACCGCCTGTGATACTGATGCCGGCATTCTTTCAGAGCGAAGCAAGGTATATCAGGGGATTGAGTATACATCTTCTTTTGAGAGCATGATAGCTTCTCCGCAGATAAAGGCAATTGCTATTTCATCACCTGCAGTGACGCATTATTCTCTTGTCAAGAAATCACTGCTTGCCGGAAAGGATGTGTTTGTGGAGAAACCTCTTGCCCTGACTGTAAGGGAAGGCGAGGAGCTTGTAAAGATTGCTGAAAAGGAAAACCGAATTTTAATGGTCGGGCACATCCTCCAGTTTCATCCGGCAGTTATACGGCTGAAAGAGCTTATAACATCAGGAGAACTTGGAAAGATCCAGTACATTTATTCAAACCGTCTCAATATTGGAAAACTCAGAACAGAGGAAAACATCCTCTGGAGCTTTGCCCCGCATGACATATCTATCATTCTTATGCTTCTCGGTGAGGAGCCTGTACGCGTTTCTGCCTTTGGAGGGGATTATCTTAATAGAGGAATTTTTGATACGACATTAACATCCATGGAATTCAGCAATGGCGTCAAGAGCCACATATTTGTAAGCTGGCTTCATCCTTATAAAGAGCAGAGGCTTATCTTTGTTGGATCAAAGGCAATGGCAGTTTTCGACGATGTCAGCAAGGAAAAACTCTGTATCTATCCACACAAGATTGAATGGATGAACGGTAAAATTCCAGTTGCGCAAAAAGCCGATTACGAGGTTGTCCCCGTGGAGAAGGGAGAACCCTTGAAGCAGGAACTGCAGCATTTCATGGAATGTGTGCTGGAAAGAAGAAGGCCGATAACAGACGGGAGGGAAGGTCTGAAGGTTTTACGGATACTTGAGGAAGCTGAGAATGCTCTCCTTAAAAAAACACCTACTGATGCGGCGCCGGATAAGTGTGATTATTTTGCGCATGAAAGCGCGTATATTGATAAAAATGTAATTATTGGAGAAGGGACCAAGATATGGCATTTTTCACATATCCTGAAAGGCTCGAAAATCGGGAAGAATTGCATTATCGGACAAAATGTTACTATAGGCCCTGACGCAATCATAGGGAACAGATGCAAGATTCAGAATAACGTATCTGTATATAAGGGGGTAATTCTGGAAGATGAGGTATTTTGCGGCCCCTCCTGTGTTTTTACCAATGTCTATAATCCAAGGGCTTTTATTGAAAGGAAGCATGAGTTCAGACAGACGGTTGTCAGAAGAGGGGCAACAATTGGAGCGAATGCAACAATTGTGTGCGGATTAGAAATCGGCAGATATGCGATGATTGGCGCCGGCGCTGTTGTAAAGGCAGATGTGCCGGATTATGCTGTTGTCGCAGGCGTCCCTGCAAGGCAGATCGGCTGGGCGTGCAAATGTGGCGCAACATTGAAATTTGATGAGAAACACAGCAGTTGTGATAACTGTAACAGTGAATATGGGATGGATACTGACCACCTCATGATTATGAAAGAAAGGGTTTGACCGTGAAACAGATTCCAATGCTTGACCTGAAGCGAGAATATGAATATATGAAAAAGGACATCGATGCTGCTATCGGAACATGCCTTGATCACCAGAAGTGGATACTTGGCCCTGAAGTCAAGGAACTTGAGGACAAAATTGCACAATATTTGCATGTCAGGCACTGCGTTGGGATATCCTCCGGTACCGAAGCCCTTGTGCTTTCGCTCAGAGCTCTGGCCATAAAACTGAAAGGTAAAGAATATTGGGACAGGGACGACCTTATCATAACGACCCCTTTTACGTTCACTGCAACAGGGGATGCAATACTCCGTGCAGGAGCGACCCCGGTATTTGTTGATATTGATCCTTTAACTTACAATATCGATCCTGAAAGTATAAATGAGTTCATTGACTCTTCAAGAAGCGGCAATATTGTTGGGATATTGCCGGTGCATCTTTATGGACAGGCATGCGAGATGGATATGATCATGGAGACCGCGAAGAGAAATAATCTGTTTGTAGTTGAGGATGTAGCCCAGGCCTTCGGAGGAACATGCAATGGTAATAAGCTTGGGACTATGGGCGCAACCGGATGTTTCAGCTTCTTTCCCTCAAAAAATCTTGGAGGATTCGGAGACGGGGGAATGATATCAACAAATGATGATGAAACCGCGTCTCTTGTGCGCATGCTCCTGAAACACGGTGGAAAAGATAAGTACAATGTTGATCATATCGGGTATAATGCAAGACTCGATACCTTGCAGGCAGCCATTCTTTTGGCCAAACTGAAATATATAGATGAATTCAATGAGCGCAGGAGGCGTATCTCAGGAATTTATTCTCAGGGCCTGTCGGATATCCATGAATTAATCCTGCCTGCAGGTGACTTACCGAACCATGTGTTTCATCAGTATACGGTTCGTGCCCCGCGAAGGCAGGAATTCCAGTCTTTTCTGAAGGAAAAGGGTATATCCACAATGATCTATTATCCTTTTCCCCTGCACAGGATGAAAGTATTTGAGGGAAGGATGAAAATTTCAGGTTCATTGCTTAACGCAGAACGGGCAACAGATGAAGTATGCTCCCTGCCCGTTGAACCTTTGCAGTCAGATGAAGAGACTGAATATGTGATAAGGTCCGTTACGCAGTTTTCGGAGTTAATTTCCTTGACGGTGCAAAGATAACATGATACTCTTTTCATTATTATGCATAAGATAATTCGGTACATATTAACAAACAGCAGTTTTTCGCATTACTTTGGAAAGTATATGAACAGGATACCAACACGTATGTATGATTCCATAAATGATTTTCTTGTAAAAAACAGGCGGCCTGCCGTCATATTCGTTCATCTCATTCATACGGCCCTCGCAAATTATCTTGCATTCATAATAAGATTTGAATCAGCTGTCCCTTCCCACTACAAGCAAATGATGCTGACTTATTTGCCGGTACTCCTCATTACTCGTCTTATTTTTTATGTGAAAGATAAACTCTATCAGGACATCTGGAGTTATTCCAGTGTCAACGATATGTTAAAGATCATGAGATCGAGTATATTGGGAAGCATTACATTTTTTGTAACGGTCAGATATCTTTTCGGCAATACATCATATCCAATATCGGTATACATCCTTGACCTTATGCTGATCACGAGCATTGCCGGCGGTAGCAGGCTTTTCATAAGAGTTCTCAGGGAATACCTGCATCCCAAACCCACAGGGAAGAAGATACTCCTTATTGGTGCAGGTGATGCCGGTGAGATAATCGTAAGGGATTTAAAGGGCAATCCCAATTCCTCGTATGAGCCTATCGGATTCCTTGACGATGATCCCTACAAGAAAGGGCTTGTGATACGCGGAGTTCCTATCTTTGGCCCCATCAGCCTTCTTCCGCATATCATTGAGGAAAGACGCCCGGAAGAGATTCTTATAACCATGCCTTCAGCCGATGCGTCGACTATCAGGAGAATATATGAGCTGTGTAAACCTTATAACATATCCATAAAGAAACTGCCGGGAATAGAAGAACTGCTGAGCGGCAACGTTGCAGTTGCAACAAAACTCGGGCAGCATCTGGTTGACGCCAATCTGGTCACTGAAGAAGATGTAAAGGAGGCGCTGCAGCTTCAGAGGAAAGAAGGGGGCCGCCTCGGGTCCAAGCTTGTAAAACTCGGATATATATCAGAAGATATGCTGATAGCGTTTCTCAATAAACAGTTTGGTATTTCCCACATGAAACCGATCTCTCTTGAAGACCTTCTGCAGAGAGAACCTGTGAGGACGGATATTGAATCGGTAAGTAAATTCATTAAGGGGAAGACTGTCCTGGTGACAGGCGCCGGCGGCTCCATTGGTTCGGAACTTTGCAGACAGATAAAGAAGTATAACCCGTCCAATATGGTCCTGCTGGACAGATATGAAAATACTTTGTTCAAGATTGATCTGGAACTGAGAAGTTCAAATGGAAACGGAAGTGATCATGAGAACGGCAACGGTAATGGCGCATCGCATTACAAAATAATTCCCGTAATCGGCGATGTAACTGATATTACGACTCTGGAATATGTATTTGACCGGTATAAGCCGCAGATCATTTTTCATGCTGCTGCGCATAAGCATGTACCGCTCATGGAATTTAATCCCGTTGAGGCAGTAAGAAACAATATATTGGGTACGAGGAACCTTGTTGATATAGCTTCAAAGTATATGGCAGAGAGTTTTGTGATGATATCAACAGACAAAGCGGTGAACCCGACTAGCGTCATGGGGGCAACAAAGCGTATCGCCGAGTTTCTGACAATAACCAGGAATGCCTCTTCAAAAACCAAATACACAACTGTTCGTTTTGGGAATGTTTTGGGAAGCAACGGCAGTGTTGTACCTATTTTTACCGAGCAGATAAAACATGGCGGGCCGCTTACAGTTACTCATCCGGACATAAGGAGATATTTCATGCTTATTCCGGAAGCTGTGCAGCTTGTCCTCCTGGCATCTTCATCCGGCAATGGAGGAGAGATATTTGTGCTTGATATGGGTGAGCCGATCAGGATAGGAGACCTCGCTGAAAACCTCATAAGGCTATCCGGCTTTATTCCGAACAAGGAAATAAAGATACAATATACAGGGCTGAGGCCCGGCGAGAAGCTTTATGAAGAGCTGTTTGATAAATCAGAAAAAATTATCCCTACATTCCATCAGAAGCTGAGAATTGCGGTCCCCAATAGAGTATCGGAATCAGATATCAATGCATGCTTAATGGAATTCGAGAATATTGTCAATAATTATTCTGTTGAGGATATAATTCCTTCGATCACGAAAATAGTGCCTAATTTCTCAAACGGGCAGATCCCTGCCACACTACTGTAGACAATATTCATAATAGAAATACATTAATTCACTCCCTTGATAGGTATTTTCTCATATATCGACAGTAATAGTAATTCTCTATTGCTTTTTATCCGCAGGTTAGCACGCAGTATTTTTAAGGCTGCGGGATGGCAGGACAGGAAACTGCCCTGCTGAGATAGTTTAAAAACATTCAGGAACATCTCGTCGCCCTGAATATTCACGGATATGGAACAGGGATGGCGGTAGCATTGTCTCAGGTCAGGCAGGGAAGCCGGGCATGACAGATAGCGCACACAGCGACAGGAAGGAGGTTACTTGAAAGCAGTAATTCTTGCAGGTGGTCTCGGCACCCGGATCTCTGAAGAATCTACCATAAGACCAAAACCCATGGTGGAGATTGGCGGCAGGCCGATACTTTGGCATATCATGAAAATATATTCTGCATATGGTATTAACGATTTTATTGTCTGCTGCGGCTACAAGGGGTATATTATCAAGGAATATTTTTCAAATTACTTCCTCAGGATGTCTGATGTTACTTTTGACCTTAAGAAAAACAATATGCAGGTACATAAAAATGGTGTTGAGCCGTGGAATGTTACCCTCGTGGATACCGGTGAAAATACCATGACCGGCGGACGTCTTAAAAGGGTTGCTGACTACATTAACAATGAGACTTTCTGTTTTACATATGGAGACGGGGTGAGTGACATCAACATAATGAAATTGATAGATTTCCATAAATCCCAGAAATCGTTGGCAACAGTAACGGCGGTTCAACCGCCAGGGAGATTCGGCGTCATAAAAATCAATGACGAAAGATCAAAGATAGCAAGTTTCAAGGAGAAACCTGATGGTGACGGAGCATGGATAAACGGAGGTTTTTTCGTGCTGGAACCTGGAGTAATGGATTATATTTCAGATGACTCGGTTGTATGGGAGCAGGAACCTATGCTGAATTTGGCTAACGAAGGGAATTTGTCCGCTTACAAATATTATGGGTTCTGGCATCCCATGGATACATTAAGGGACAAAAATGAACTTGAAAATTTATGGAACTCCGGTAAGGCGCCGTGGAAAGTCTGGTAAGCGATGATCCTTACTGATTTTCTTGTTGCTGGAGGAGGGGTCATCGGCATCAATGTGGCACGGGAGCTGAAAAAAGCATTTCCTGATTCCAGAGTCATCCTGATCGAAAAAGAGCCTGAATGCGGATTGCATGCCAGCGGACGCAACAGCGGGGTGCTTCATGCGGGTTTCTATTATTCCCCTGACAGCATGAAGGCAAAACTGACACGTACCGGCAATAAACTGTTGACAGAGTACTGTGAAGCAAAGGGCATCAAAATCAATAAGAACGGAAAGCTTGTTGTGGCTAAAGGCCCTGGCGACCTTGGATATCTCGACGAACTTCTCAAACGCGGTAAAAGCAACGATATCCAGTTGGAGGATATATCCGAGGATGAGGCAAAAAAGATAGAGCCGAGGGTAAAGACCCATGAACGGGCGATCTACTCGCCAACAACTTCGACTGTTGACCCGCTTGAGGTCATGCGCTACATGAAATCTGACGCATTGCTGGAAGGAGTTGAGATACACCATGGGGTTTGTTTCAAGGGGAAAAGGTCTAAAGACATACTCACCTCTGCAGGAACCTACCAGGCCGGATATTTTGTCAACTGCGCCGGACTTTATGCTGACAAGATAGCTAAAGGGTTCGGGTTCTCGGAACGATACAGGATCGTACCGTTTAAAGGCCTTTATCTTTATTCTGATGAACCGGCAGGAGCTATCCGTACAAATATATACCCTGTCCCTGACCTGAGAAATCCTTTTCTCGGAGTCCATTTTACAGTGACTGTTGCCGGGAAGATCAAGATCGGGCCCACTGCTATCCCTGCATTCTGGCGGGAACAATATCGCAGTTTTGAGAATTTCAGAGTTAGTGAACTGATGGAGATCATCTTCAGGGAGATCGGACTTTTTGTTTCTGCAGGTTTTGATTTCAAGCGGCTGGCCCTGGAAGAAATGATAAAATATTCGCGTCAGCGCATGGTATCTCTTGCTTCGGTACTCATGAACGGAATCAAAAAGGAACAGTACAGGGAATGGGGGAAGCCGGGAATACGCGCGCAATTGCTCGATGTGAAGAAGAGGAAACTGGAGATGGATTTCGTTATTGAGGGTGATGACAGGTCGATGCATGTGCTCAATGCCGTCTCGCCTGCTTTCACCTGTGCTATTCCGTTTTCGCAATATGTTTGCAATGATATAAAATCACGACTTAATTGAAAATGAGAGGAGAAGAGATGAAAATATTGATTACAGGAAACATGGGCTATATCGGTCCCTGTGTTGTGCAGCGCTTGCGGACATCATATCCTGATGCAACTCTGATCGGCCTGGACCTGGGTTATTTTGCGAACTGCCTTACAAATGCAGTTATCCTCCCCGAGTGCAGGGTGGACGTTCAGTATTTTGAGGATGTAAGAAATATTAATGAGGACTTGCTCAGGGATGTGGACTCGGTTGTGCATCTTGCAGCTATCTCAAATGACCCTATGGGAAACACGTTTGAGAGGGTAACATTTGATATCAACTATCTGGCGAGTATAGACCTCGCAAAAAAAGCCAGAAATGCCGGCGTTAAAAGTTTTATTTATGCCTCAAGCTGCAGTATGTACGGAGCTGCTGATGACGGGCCAAGGACCGAAAGTTCAGCATTGAATCCCCTCACCGCATATGCCAAATCCAAGGTTGCTACTGAGAAAGACCTGGAAAAGATCGCTGACAATAAATTCAAAGTAACGTCTCTCAGGTTCTCCACGGCCTGCGGATTCAGTGAACGGTTGCGCCTGGACCTGGTACTGAATGATTTTGTCGCTGGCGCTGTTTCCTCAAAGAAGATCACTATTATGAGTGATGGAACTCCGTGGAGGCCCCTGATCGATATAAAGGATATGGCTAAAGCAATAGACTGGGCTGTCAGCCGTGAATCAAAAAAAGGCGGTGATTTCCTGGCTGTAAACGTCGGCAGCGATACATGGAACTATCAGGTGAAGGATCTCGCAGAAGCTGTTGCAAGCGTTATCCCGGGGGTGGAAGTTTCCATCAACAAGAACGCCCAGCCGGATAAGCGTTCTTACCGGGTCAGTTTCGAATTATTTAAGAGGCTGGCGCCGGACTATCAGCCGGAGGTGGACCTGAAAAAAAGTATAATGGAACTAAGGGAAGGGCTTGAAGCCATGCATTTTGGCGATGAAAATTTTCGCAACTCACGGTTCATGAGATTGAAGGTGTTGACGTATTTAAGGGAGAAAGGGCTTTTGACGGAGAATCTCGAATGGGTTGGCAAGCACAGCAACAAACAGGCGTTAAGCTTTATGAGGTGAGAAATTAGATGCAACTAATTTCTCAGGGCTACATACTAAGGAGTTCACAAGTATAATATCATGATTTGTCACTCCGGCTTGTCCGGGGTCTTCCTCTAAGCAGATTCCCGACAAGCGGGAATGACATCTTACTTATGAACTTATTAGTAACTGAACAACAAGATGCATGAGTGATTCAGTTTGCATAATATGGTATAAATGTTTTATGCATAAAATCGGATAGGAGGCGAAGGTGATACAATTACAAAAGCCGAAGTTCGTTTACATGGGAGGAAAGCTTCGGTCATGGGATGAAGCAACTCTCCACGTTGGATGTGAGGCTGTTACCCGTGGTCTTAACGTATTTGAAGGGATCAAAGGCTACTGGCAACCTGATGGACGGTTCGGTGTTATAAAACTGCGCCAGCATTATGAGAGACTTCGTCGTTCTGCCAGATTGCTCCACATTCCATTTGAGCAGACTTATGATGAGTATGTAAAAGCGATCCATGATTTGCTTGGAACGCTGTTAGAGACGGATCGTGATATGTGGGCCCGCACAACCCTCTATGTGACCGAGGGGTATTGGGGTGAAAATACACTTGCGGACCTGGTTGTCACTGCTTATCACCAGGACAAGCAAATACCTGATTTAATCAACCTTGGCGTAAGCACATGGCAGAGAAGCGCAGATATCTCGCTTCCTGCAAGGATTAAGACAAGTACCAATTATCAGGTAGGCCGCCTTGCAAGGATAGAAGGCCGGGCTCGGGACTGTCAGGATATGGTCCTCCTTAATCAGTGGGGGCGTGTCTCTGAAGCAACCGGCTCCTGTATACTTATGGTTAGGGAAGGAATTATTTATACTCCTCCTGCAACAGAAGGGGCGCTGGAAAGCATCACCGTGGACATCGTCGAAGCGCTCGCGCACTCAATGGGCATTAAATTCATCCGCCGTCCTGTCGACCGGACCGAACTGCTTGTAGCTGATGAGATCGCGATCTGCGGTACCCTTGCTGAAGTGACCCTGGTTAAATCGATCGAAGGTCTGCCGCTTCATAAAGAACCTTCAATCCTGAAGGCCCTGCAGAACCGCTATTTTCAGTCTGTGAGAGGGATTGAACCTCACCCTTTTGTGGAACTGTCGTGTTTTCAGCCTAAAAGAGTTCAGGCTTAGTGATGTCAAAAAGGAAATTATCTCAGATACTGAGGGATATTAAATATGCTATTAATTTTCAGACATCCTAAATCTCATTTAACTTCTTTACATACACAAAGGGCTGCCTGCTGCCTCTGTGCCTTTGTCCCTCTGTACCTTACATTCGAACGGAGTTCATCATGAATAACACAAAATACAAATGCCGGTTTTGTGAAACCGCGCTTGACGCAACCTTTGTAGACCTCGGTATGTCACCGATGGCGAATTCGTATCTCAAGGCAGAGCAGCTTAAGAAAATGGAACCGTTTTATCCTCTTCATACCTATGTATGCGGGAACTGTTATCTCGTGCAACTGCCTGAATTCGAGTCGCCGGAAAATATCTTCAGCGATTACGCCTATTTTTCTTCTTATTCTGATTCATGGCTGAAGCATGCAAAAGGCTATACGGACATGATGGTAAGCAGGTTCGGGTTTCATGGCAGCAGTCAGGTTGTTGAGATTGCGAGCAACGACGGCTATCTGCTCCAGTATTTCAGGGAAAAGGGAGTGCCGGTGCTGGGCATAGAACCGGCCCGAAATGTCGCTGAGGCTGCCAGGGCAAAGCAGATTGAAACAGTGGTGAAATTCTTCGGCACCAGGACTGCGGATGAACTTGTTTCTGAGGGCAGGCAGGCAGATCTCCTGATAGGGAATAACGTGCTTGCGCATGTTCCAAACCTGAATGATTTTGTTGAGGGATTGAAGATCCTTTTAAAACCGGATGGAATAATCACCATGGAGTTCCCGCACCTCATGCGGCTGATCGCGGAGAACCAGTTCGATACAATTTATCATGAACATTTTTCATACTTCTCGTTTATCAGCGTTCAGAGGGTATTTGCAGCTCACGGCCTGAGGATATTCGATGTTGAGGAGGTCCCGACCCATGGAGGATCTTTGAGAATTTTTTCCTGTCATGAGGACAATGGGTCAAGACAGATTGAGAAACGGGCTTACGACCTTATAAAGAGAGAAGAACAGGAGGGTTTCAGGGATATGGAATTTTATTCGACCTTTGGGGAAAAGGTCCGGGAAACCAAGCGGTCGATCCTTGATTTCATGATCAGGGAGAAAAGAAAAGGAAAATCTTTTGCTGCTTACGGAGCGCCTGCGAAGGGGAATACGCTTTTGAACTATTGTGGTATAAGGTCTGACTTTATAGATTATACGGTGGACCGGAGCCCGCACAAACAGAGTCTTTTCCTTCCCGGAGTTCATATTCCGATCAACAGCCCTGACAGGATACAGGAGACAAGGCCGGACTATCTGGTGATCCTTCCCTGGAACCTGAAAGATGAGATTGTTGAGCAGATGTCTCATATACGAGCCTGGGGAGGCAAATTTCTGGTATTTATTCCGGAAGTGAAGATAATCGATTAGCCCGGATAATCTATTAATTTATTCTGAAGCAAGCCATGGCTCAAAAACATCTTGTAAGCGATATGGGTTTGAAAATGTGTTTGATATCTGTATCTTACAGGGTATATCTTACTGTTGTCGCTATGGTATCGCACATTATGTTTTTTTACCATACTTGCTTCAGGTTTATAACTAAAGCTGTTTAAATGATTTTCAAAGAGACAAGATTAAAAGGCGCATTCATAATCGAACCGGAACGGTTTGACGATGAAAGGGGATTTTTTGCACGGACATGGTGCAGGAATGAATTCGGGAAGCATGGACTGAATACATCCCTTGTACAGTGCAATATATCTTTCAATAAAAAAAGCGGGACTCTGCGGGGGATGCACTTCCAGTCTGCTCCACATCCTGAAATAAAACTTGTGAGGTGTACCAGAGGCGCTGTTTATGATGTTATCATAGACCTGCGGCAGGATTCCGAGACATACAAGCAATGGCTTTCGGTTGAACTGACGGAGGACAACAGGGCGATGCTTTATATCCCCGAAGGGTTTGCGCACGGGTTTCTGACCCTGGGGGATAATACGGAACTTTTTTATCAGATGTCCGAATTTTATCATCCTGAGTGTGCAGGGGGGGTCAGATGGAATGACCCTGCTTTTTCTGTTCAGTGGCCGGCTGAAGTGAGAGTTATATCAGGCCGGGACCGGGATTATCCGGACTTCAGTCATGAGTGAGGTTAAAGCCATCGGAATAAGTGAAGTCAAAAATATGATCAACCCGCAGGAACTTTCCCGTGAAATGAGCGGCCTGATGGAAAAACTGTTCCCTATATGCAGGAGCATCACAGGAAATGGATCCCGCGAATCATTGAATATTATCCGGGAACATATTCCCATCACGCTTCATGAAGTGCCTTCCGGTACAAAAGTCTTTGACTGGACCGTGCCGAAAGAGTGGAACATCAGAGATGCATATGTCAAAAATTCAAAGGGCGAGAAGGTTATAGATTTCAGAGAATCCAATCTTCATATCATGGGCTACAGCATTCCTGTTCATGAAAGGATGCCTCTGTCCGAACTGAAAAAACATCTGCATACCTTGCCGGACCATCCTGACTGGATACCGTACCGCACATCATATTACAGGGAAAACTGGGGTTTCTGCCTGACTCACAGGAAGTTCATGGAACTGAAGGAGGATACGTACGAAATATATATTGATTCTACTCTTGAAGACGGATACCTTACCTATGGTGAATATTATCTCAAGGGCCAGACCCCGGATGAAGTGCTGCTTTCATGCCATACCTGCCATCCGTCACTTTGTAACGACAACGTCTCAGGTATGGTGCTGACTACCTTGCTGGGCAGGCATCTAAGCTCTTTGTCTTTGCGCTATTCATATCGCATACTCTTCATTCCGGGGACCATCGGTTCCATTACGTGGCTTTCTCTGAACGAAGACGTTGTGAAATATATTAAACATGGCCTGGTCGTCACCTGCGCCGGCGATCCTGGCATGTCAACCTACAAGAGGAGCCGCATGGGAAACGCTGAAATCGACAGGGCTGTTGAACATGTGCTGAAGCATTCCGGCAGCCCGTATAGAGTGGTCGATTTTTCACCATATGGCTACGACGAAAGGCAATACTGCTCGCCAGGATTCAATCTTGCTGTCGGTTGCCTTCAGCGGACACCTCACGGAGAGTATCCTGAATATCACACCTCTGCTGACAATTGTGATTTTGTAAGGCCGGA
Source organism: Nitrospiraceae bacterium (assembly GCA_003599425.1). Lineage (GTDB taxonomy): Bacteria > Nitrospirota > Thermodesulfovibrionia > UBA6902 > UBA6902 > SURF-23. The sequence continues at coordinate 14,630 of QZKC01000102.1, forward strand.
GCATCTGGCTGATTCATTCTCAAAGTATCTTTCTGTTCTTAACGTCCTTGAATGCAACAGGAGTTATTTTAATGCGAACCCCAAATGTGAACCGCAATTAGGAAAAAGGGGCCTTTATACCTCAACAGGAGGCCAGAGCCACGCAGTTTCAGATCAGATGGCGTTGCTGTGGGTGCTGAATCTGTCGGATGGACAGCATACCCTTCTGGAGATTGCTGAGAAAGCAGAAATGGGATTTGATCGCGTAAAAAACTCTGCCGATGCATTATTGAATGCAGGTTTGCTGAGTATAAGTCAGAGGGGCTGACATGAAATTCGGGAATAATATTATAGGACTGATACCCGCGGCAGGTACGGCCTCCCGGCTTGCCCCCTTGCCGTGCAGCAAGGAATTATATCCTGTCGGGTTCCGTTCTATAAACGGCAGTAACGAAGTAAGACCGAAAGTGGTGACACATTATCTGCTTGAGAAAATGCGTATTGCGGATATTACAAAGGCGTTTGTCATACTGCGTGACGGTAAATGGGATATACCTGCTTATTTCGGCGACGGGAAAATGTTTGACATGAGACTTGGATATCTTATGATGGATTTGCCTTACGGTGTACCGTATACTCTTGACCAGGCATATCCTTTTGTTCACGATGCGATCATTGCACTCGGTTTCCCGGACATACTTTTTGAACCTGACTATGCGTACAGGAAATTGTTGAAAAAGCTGACCGAAACAAATGCCGATATAGTATTAGGGTTGTTTCCAGCCGGTAATCCGCGTAAGACGGATATGGTGGATCTGGACGATAACGGCAGGATCAGGGGACTTCACATAAAACCGGAAAAGACTCAACTAACGTATACGTGGCAAATTGCCGTATGGACACCTGTTTTTACCCGTTATATGCATGATTTTGTATCGAACAGGAAAAAAAACTGCACCGATCTTCAAAATCAAAATGAGTTGTTTGTAGGAGATATTGTACTGGCGGCAATCAAGGAAAGGATGCACATAGAGTCGGTCCTTTTCCCGGGGGGCAGTTGTCTGGATATTGGAACACCTGAAGATTTGAAGAAGGCTGTGGAGAAAAAAATATAAATATAAAAAATGCGAATCAAAATCTTTTGAGCAAACTGTAATAGTGTGAACAAACCGGGATTATTCAGGAAAAGGCATATATGAGAGAGGGAATTAATACACAATGAGCAGGAAATTCACGAGGCGGCAGTTCATTAAAATATCAGCATTTGGCATAGCCGCCGCAGCCGTGGTTGGCGCGGTGGGAAAAATTATATATAGGAACTCCAACAAGGATTTGCCAAATCCGTTCCCTTTGACGACTGATAAAAAACCTGTTATTTCTTCTCTGGATCCCAGGCCGCTTTTTTTCAATGACCACCAATATAATCTCGTTGCTGCGCTGGCTGCGCTGATAGTGCCGACTGATGATGATCCCGGAGCTGCCGAAGCAGGGGTAGCCGCTTATATCGACAGGATGGTTGCTGGATCTGAAGAAAAAAAGAAAAAATATATTATTGGGCTGGGCGGGATTGATAATGCGAGCAGGAAACAATATGGAAAAGATTATTTGAATCTGACTGCCCGCGAGCAGATGGAAATATTAATTGCCATTGATGAAATGACCAGGCCTGTTTCCAGTTTGCCTGATCGTGTCAAACGCAAAATAAAGTTGTTGTGGAATGACCTGTCAGGGAAAGTTGACAATTCAGAATTTTTTAAAATAATTCGTGCAGATGTTTTTTTGGGTTATTATTCGAATCCGATTATCTGGAAAATGCTTGGTTATTATGGGCCGCCCCAGCCTGTTGGTTATATGGATTATTTTGAGACCCCTTCATCAAATAATTATATGGATACGATTCGGCCCCTTAGCAATAAGGTATGCCAGAATTGCCATTTTGATCAACTTGAAAAAAACGACCACAAAGAACATGTTAATTGTATGGGCTGTCATGAACCGCATTTCCCATTGAAGGGAGTTAGTGAAAATGGCTAAGCCGGCCAAAGTAAATGTTTGCATAATTGGTTCTGGAGCCGGAGGATCTGTTGTCGCTAAAGAATTGGGTGAACAAGGCATTTCCGTAGTCGTATTGGAAGCCGGCAGGAGATTTGATCCACTCAGGGATTTTAATGTTGTAACATCAAACGACTGGGAGAGAATGGCGCGTGAACACACTGAAAAATTCAAAATGCCCAAAATGGATAGAGTTACCATCAACAATAGTAATTTAGGCAGGCCTATGGAAGCGTTTGGCGTCGGAGGTTCTACCTTGCGGTATCTGGCAGAGTATGTAAGATTTTTGCCTGATGACTTCAGGATACGCACTGCTGATAGTGTTGGAGTTGATTGGCCTTTAACATATGAAGACTTATCGCCTTACTACCGAAAAGTTGAACTGGAACTGGCTGTATCAGGTAAAGGCGGTGATTATTGGTTCCCTGATATAGATCAATATGGAAATCCCCCTTTTGAATTTGCCTTTCATAGTAAAATTATGGAAAAAAGCTTTAACAAATTAGGAATGCATCTCTGGCCTTTGCCTGTTGCCAGATTATCTCGTCCGTTTGAGGGGCGTCCTGCATGTGTAAACTGCGGCTATTGCGGTTATGGTTGTATGATAAAAGCCAAGTCCTCTGCAGATGTCACTTATATAGCTAAGGCTGAATCCACCGGTAACGTGGAAATCCGTCCTGAAAGTGTTACTACTCATATAAAAATTAATTCCCAGGGAAAGATCAAAAGTGTAATTTATGCAGACAAGAACGGCCTTGAACATGAACAGGAGGCTGAAATCGTAATAGTTTCAGCCGGATCTATACAGTCTCCAAGAATTCTCCTGAATTCGAAATCTTCGTTATTTCCCGACGGCCTGGCTAACAGCAGTGGAATGGTCGGGAAAAATTATATGATTCACACTTATATTTCTTCTTCGGCCCTTCTTCCTGACAGAGTGGATTCCTTTAGAGGGCACGCGGGGGCAATTTCATTGGATTATGCCAGGACCAATAAAAACAATCCTTTTGCACGGGGTTTTTCAATGAAACCCAAGAGCAATTTAACCGGGCCGGCAAAAACGGCAATTAATACAGCCGGCTGGGGTTTGCAGCATAAGGATTACATGCGAAAAAACTTTGGACACATTGTTGGAATGAATGCTATAGGCGAGCAACTGCCCGAGGAGAGAAACTGTGTAGAATTAGATCCTGAAGCAGTGGATGACTATGGTATGCCTGTGCCCCGAATCACCTTTAAGTTAAACGAGAATGATAAACTTATAATTGCAGCGATGAAAAAGAAAATGCATGAAATTTATTCTGCTGCCGGCGCATCAGATGTTGAGATAAATGAAAGAGAAAATTTTGAACCTGCTCATAACATGGGAACCTGCCGTATGGGCAAGGATCCCAGGACATCAGTCCTGAATAGTTTTTGTCAAAGCCATGATGTGAAGGAATTGTTTGTGATAGACGCAAGCTGTTTTGTAAGCAGCAGTACATCAAATCCATCACTTACAATACAGGCCATAGCCAAGAGGTCAGCAGAATACATTATTCACGAGGTGAAGAAGGGAAATTTATAAAATTATACGGTAAAAGTGAGAAGGATATTATGAAAGCATCACACAAAAATAATGAAGAGTCTAAAGACCGCAATACAGCAGTAACTATAATTGAACCTAAATCCGGCTGGCGGGCCGTAGATTTCAGGGAACTGATAGAATATCGCGATTTGTTTTTATCCCTGGCCACACGACAGATCAAGGTTTTATATGCTCAGACCATATTAGGATTTTCATGGGCGATATTCAAGCCGCTTATTCAGATTGTTATTTTCTCAGTTATATTTGGCAAGGTTGCCAAGGTATCAACAGAAGGCATTCCTTACTCTCTTTTTTCCAGTATTGCCATAATTCCCTGGACCTATATATCGCAGGCTATAACTGAGTCCAGTGAGAGTCTTGTTACCGGTCAGCATATGCTTGGAAAGATATATTTCCCGAGATTGATATTCCCGTTGACTCCGGTTTTGTCCAGACTTGTTGATTTCGGGATATCTCTGCTTATTTTGCTGATTGTTCTTCTTTATTATCAAGTGTTACCTACGTGGAACCTGCTTTTCTTCCCGCTGTTTTTATTGATGATGATGTCGATTCCCGCAGGCATCGGCCTGTGGTTGTCCTCTCTCGCAATACGGTATCGTGACATAAAGCATGCTATGCCTTTTATAATTCAAATGCTGATTTATTCAGCGCCTATAGTTTATTCTGCGGCATCAATACCGGAAAAGTATCGGATTCTTTATTCACTGAATCCTATCGTTGGCGTGATCGAAGGCTACAGGGCCTGTCTGCTCGGTACACCCATTCCCTGGATTTATATAGGACCGGGAATCATCACAACGATAATTCTTATAATGAGCGGAGCGCTCTACTTCAAGCGGATGGAACGGATAGTCGTGGATGTGATTTGAGAGCATTCTATTTCTGATTAAGGAGTCAAATGACAAATAAAGATATTGCAATTAAAGTAGAAAATCTGAGCAAGTGTTACCGTATTGGATTGAAGGAGGAAAAACATGAAAGTTTTACGGGAAGCTTGATCAGCTTCATAAAAAGCCCCATAAAAAATTACCGGAAGCATCGTTCGCTTTATAAATTTAACGATACTGATAATGATAGTGATTCACCTGACACTATATGGGCGTTACGGGATATCTCATTTGAAATTAAAGAAGGCGAAATTGTCGGGATAATAGGCGTTAATGGCGCTGGAAAATCAACCCTGCTTAAAATCCTCGCAAAAATTACCGCTCCAACAAAAGGACGTATTGAAATCCGCGGACGGATTTCCAGTCTTTTAGAAGTAGGGACCGGGTTTCATCAGGAACTAACCGGCAGGGAAAACGTCTATCTTAACGGAACGATTCTTGGAATGAGGAAGAAAGAGATAGACAAGAAATTCGATGAAATCGTGGATTTCTCAGGGGTGGAAAAATTTATCGATACTCCTGTAAAACGTTATTCAAGCGGAATGCGGGTACGCCTGGCCTTTGCAGTTGCTGCGCATTTGGAACCTGAGGTATTGCTTATTGATGAAGTGCTGGCAGTAGGAGATGCACAATTTCAGAAAAAATGTCTCAATAAGATGGAGGATGTTAGCCAGCATGGGCGAACTGTGCTTTTTGTATCTCACAATATGCCGTCAGTTACACGATTATGTCCAAGGACTATCCTTCTTAACGATGGAAGAGTAAGGGCAGATGGCACATCACATCAAATCGTAAATATTTATATGAATTCTGAAAGAGCAACCAGGGCAGAACGCAAATGGCAGAGTATATCTGACGCTCCGGGTGATGACGTGGTGCGTTTAAATGCTATTCGTATTCGAACGGAAGAAGGCCAAATTACAGAAGCTGTGGATATCCGCAAACCTATTGGCATTGAAATGGAATATGAAGTGCTGAAACCCGGTAACGTATTCATGATTTATTTCCATATAGTTAATGAGGAAGGGGTAGAAGTGTTCGTTTCCTTTGACAATGACAATGCATGGCGTAACCGTTCTCGTCCCGCCGGAGAATATAAAAGTACCGCATGGATCCCCGGAAATTTAATGGCAGAAGGAATTTTTTATTTAACACCTGGCATAAGAACTCTTAATCCCAATGTTCGTCATGTACGCGTAGATGATGCCATCGCATTTCACGTAATTGACAGCCTTGAGGGTGACTCGGCGCGTGCAGATTTTGCAGGCAATATGGTCGGAATAGTCAGGCCTCTTTTAAAATGGGAAACTCAATTTAGCTCGAAGGGAGCCAACATGATTCGGTAATTTTGTGTAAAGATGCAAGCTGAAAGGTCGCTAAATAGAGTCTGTCCATAAATTCTATCTCCTCAGGAGATAAGGGAAAATGGTAGAATTGCAGAAAAATCAAAACGGGGAGGAAAGATTGAAACTACTGAATG
>QZKC01000056.1 GCA_003599425.1 Nitrospiraceae bacterium
CCCGCAAGCGAAGCGCGTCGGGAATCCTTCCGCTGAAAGATTCCGGACAAGCCGGAATGACGATTATGAGGCTTTATTAGCGTATGTCTTAGTAATTGCGTTTTCATCTGTGATTTTGTCACAGACAATCCAACGTATCATTGATATAGTTAATTCAGACAACGATATTATAACGAAATGAAAGGAGATATTATCATGACAAAGAACATCGGCAGGGCTGACAAAATAGTCCGGATCATTGCAGGTATCACCGCATTAGCGCTCGGCATCTACCTGAAAAGCTGGTGGGGTGTGATCGGGATCATTCCTCTCCTGACGGCTTTTATCAGTTGGTGCCCTGCTTACAGTGTTTTCGGTGTATCCACATGCGGCACATCGTGCGGCTGCGGTTCATCAACGTGTGAAACAACAAAATAATTGCTTGCAACCGGGGAAGAAAGACCGAAATGAGCAGAGGGAGACACAGAGAATCACATGAAATAACTCAATAAATTTCTCTCTGTGTACTACCTATGGTTCATTGATATTTACTTAGGGAAAAGGCTAAAGCTTTCCTCTCAATATTCCGATACAGAAATCAGAGAGCAGGGAATAAAGAGAGAGGAGAGAGAATGTACAGCTTCATGGTTTTCAACATAGCAGATAAAACGTTATACAGGGATTTTCTGTCCTACTATAAACAGAATTCATGCGATGATTTCTATATCGTTTCAGTGAACAATCCAAAACTGATCCAATATCTCGAAGAGTTTCTGGAGAGAAGATTGAATTAAGAGAATGGTTGCTCTGTAACGTCCTGAATAGCCTCGGCGGCAGTCCGCACGAGGCTTTTTAATTCAGCGGCGGACACGCTGAGCGGTGGCATCATTACTACAACATTTCCAAGCGGCCGGATCAGAACCCCTTTTTCTCTGGCTCTGTAACATACCTTCCAACCTATCCTGTCTTCAAGCTTGTACGGTGCTTTTGTTTTTTTGTCCTTCACAAGTTCAATACCAACCATAAATCCCTTCTGTCTCACATCTCCGGCATGTGAAAACTCTCTGATCCTGTCAAGTTCTTTTGCAAAGATCCCGATCTTCCGCTGCATGCGCCTGATGGTATTTTCTTTTTCAAGCAGCTCAAGGTTTGCAATGGCCGCAGCGCATCCGAGCTGGTTTCCTGTATATGTATGTCCGTGAAAGAACGTCTTAAGCTCCGTGTATTCTCCAAGGAACGCACTGTAAATTTCTTCTGATGTGATTGTTGCCGCAAGCGGCAGATAACCGCCTGTAATTCCCTTTGCGAGGCAGAGGATGTCAGGCTGGACCCCTTCGTGTTCACCGGCAAACATCTTCCCTGTCCTTCCAAATCCTGTTGCCACTTCGTCGGCGATCATAAGAATGTCATATTTACTGCAGAGCTTCCGCACTCCCTTTAAATATCCTTGGGGAGCCACGATCATACCCCCTGCACCCTGCACAAGAGGTTCAATGATCAGGGCCGCTATTTTCTTGTGATGCTTTTGCACGATCTTCTCCATGGCCTGAAGACAGAAAAATCTGCATGCCGGGTATTTTTTTCCAAACTCGCACCTGTAACAGTATGGGGAGGGAGCCTGATATACCGGAAAGAGGAGGGGAGAGAAAACCTGGTGAAATATATCAATCCCTCCAACGCTTACGGCTCCCAAAGTGTCTCCATGATACGCATTTTGAAGGGACATAAAGGTCTTTTTGCTTTTGACCCCTTTGAGCCGCCAATATTGAAAAGCCATTTTAAGGCCTATCTCCACGGCAGTTGAACCATTGTCTGAGTAAAATACCCTTGAGAGTTTTGAGCGGCCGTCGGCCAATGACTTCCGGATCATTTTTATAAGCTTTTCGGCCAGGACAGCTGCCGGAGGATGTGCAAGCCCAAGGAGAGTTGAATGGCTTATCTTATCGATCTGATCTTTAATAGCGTTGTCTATTTCAGTTTTCCGGTGCCCGTGTACTGATACCCAGAGAGATGATACCCCGTCGATATACCACTTTCCGGTGACATCCTTCAGAAAAGACCCCCGCGCTCCAGTAATGATCACAGGTTTCTCATCATCCCAGTCCTTCATCTGGGTGAACGGATGCCAGAGGTACTGTTTATCCAGCTCTTCAATATGTTTTATATAAGATTGAATGTCCGTCATCACAGGTCAGTAAGAATATAACATCTCGTTTTACGGAATCAATAGTAAGAATATGTCTTATTGCACAGGGTTTACAAGGTCAAACTTTCAGATGTATAATTTGATTGATGAAAAAATCTACCTTCCTGATCTTCGTGCTGATTGCGCTGGTCTCAGGTTACATAATTGGAAATCGTGGAAATTTATTCACGCGTAAATCATCAGTGCCCTCTTACACGTACAATTTCCAAACCCCGAAAGGCCTCTCAGGAGAAAGTTCAGCTTTTTCAGAGATTGTAAAGGTTGTAAGCCCGGTTGTGGTAAATATCTCCACTTCAAAGATGGTGGAAAGGGATTCCCAGCCTTTTCCCGACCTTTTCGGTGACCAGTTCTTCGATTTTCTGGAACCATACCACAGGCCCAAAAAATGGAAAGAACAGAGTCTCGGCTCCGGGGTGATCGTCTCCGCTGAAGGTTACATTCTGACGAACGCACATGTTGTCGAGAAGGCTGACGAGATACAGGTCACCTTATATGACCAGCAGAATTATAAAGGGAAGATCATCGGCACAGACCCTAAAACAGACATCGCTGTCATAAAAATATCTATTGAAAACCTGCCTGCGATCAAGTGGGGAGATTCAGATAATATCTCAGTTGGAGAATTCGTTCTCGCCTTTGGGAATCCCTTCAGCCTGAGCAATACCGTCACCATGGGCATCGTCAGCGCAGTCGGCAGGGCCAATGTCGGGATCGCAGATTATGAGGATTTTATACAGACCGATGCAGCCATAAACCCGGGCAATTCCGGCGGCCCCCTCGTAAATATCAAAGGAGAGATGATCGGCGTAAACACCGCTATCTTTTCACGTACTGGAGGATATCAGGGAATAGGGTTTGCAGTTCCGAGCAACATGGCAAAGTCCGTCATGACGCAGCTTATCAATAAAGGAAGGGTAACCCGCGGCTGGCTCGGCATTACCATCCAGAATTTTACTCCTGAGCTTGCAAAGGAGTTTGGCCTCAGCAAAACCGCAGGCGCCCTCGTCACCGAGATAATGAAAGGGAGCCCGGCTGAGAAGGCAGGCCTCAGAAGGGGTGATATAATCACAGAAATCGACAGCAAAGGGATCAAAAATGTTGAATCCCTGCGCAACACCATTGCCCAGAGTAACGTTGGGAGCACTATTGAATTGACGGTTGTCAGGGATGGAAAGACCATGACCATCAACGCAACGATCACTGAGTTTCCGCAGGACCTTGCACAGGCAGTTCCAAAAGAATCTGAAGAAGCTTATTCATATCATGATAACGCCTTGGCCGGTTTCAGCGTGATGAACATGACGCAGGAGATCGCAAAACAGCTCGGCCTTTCAAAGGATGAGAAGGGCGTCGTTATTGTCAAGGTCGAACCATATACCGCAGCAGAGGATGCGGGCCTCAGAAAGGGGGATATCATTCAGGAAATCAACAAGAAAACTATAAAGAATATAAGTGAGTTCAACAGCATCGTCAGTAAAGTGAAAAAGGGTGATACCCTGCTGCTTTTTATTAACCGGGGTGGGAATAAATTCTATATCACCTTAAAAGTATATTCATAAAAAAAAGGATAGCGCCATGCTCTACAGAATTATTTTCTTTCTGATCTTCACGGCAGGCGGTTACATTCTCGGGTTAAGAGCAGAGGCATCGTATTGGGGCCTGTTATGGGGTGCAGGCGTAGGTGCTATTGCCCTTATCCTTGAATATGTGCTCACCAAAGTAGGTTTCGGCACCGTAGTTGGAGGATTGATCGGCCTGTCTGTCGGACTGTTATTCGCCAAACTGATCTATTTCCCTATCAAAACAATTTTTACTAATATCGACGGCACATATATAGCCGTTGTTTTCAACACCCTCTTTGGATACAGCGGCCTGCTTCTTGGATTGAGGACCGGAAAGGATTTTACCCTCTCCAATATCGTAAAGGCCTTCAAAACAAGGGTCGAGGAAGAACACGCAAAGCTCATCGATACGAGCGTCATAATAGACGGCAGGATCGCGGATGTCTGTGAAACAGGATTTCTGGAGGGGACGTTTATCATCCCGCAATTTATCCTGCAGGAGCTGCAGCACATTGCGGATTCCGCTGATTCCATGAGAAGGGCGCGCGGCAGGAGGGGGCTTGACGTCCTGCATAAGATCCAGAAGATGTCCAACATCACAGTAAAGATCGTCGATGAAGACTTCCCGAAGATAAAGGAGGTCGACGCCAAACTTGTTGCGCTTGCGCGTCTTCTCGGAGCCAAGATAGTCACCAACGACTTCAACCTTAACAAGGTTGCTGGACTTCAGGGGGTCACCGTGCTGAACCTGAACGAGCTTGCAAACGCGGTAAAACCTGTGGTCCTTCCCGGCGAGACAATGAACATCTTCATTGTAAAGGAGGGAAAAGAGTTCAATCAGGGGGTCGGATATCTTGATGACGGCACCATGGTGGTTGTTGACAACGCGCGAAAACTGATCAATCAGCAGATCGATGTTGTCGTGACCAGCGTGCTGCAGACCACAGCCGGAAGGATGATATTTGCCAAGCTCAAGGAAGATGCCGAACGTGAAGAGATGAGGATGGCCAGGCATTAGTGAACAAAAAAATTATCGTTATCGTCCCATCAGCAGGCCTCGGCAAAAGGTTCAGCGCAACGATCAAAAAAACTTTCGCCACTCTCGACGGGATTCCTCTTCTGGTACATACTCTCAGGGCTGTATGTGATGAGAAAGCCGTGAACGAGGTCCTGCCAGTACTCGCAGAGGAAGATGTTGAACTCGGTCACAGATTAGTGAAAGAGTACAGCCTGAGCAAAATAAAAAAAATCGCCCGCGGGGGAAAAGAGAGGCAGGATTCTATTTATAACGCACTCCGTCTCCTCGATGACGACAAAACAAACTCGGATGCGGTCGTGCTGATCCATGACGGGGTAAGGCCTTTTATCCCTGAAGGCCTGTTCGAAGAACTCATCACTGAGCTCGATAAAGGATATGGTGGCGTCATCCCCGGACTTCCGGTGAAAGAAACTCTCAAGGAGGTCCATGCAGACAGCATTGTTGCCTCTACAGTAAATCGCGACAGCTTATGGGCAATCCAGACGCCGCAGGCATTTACGCTCAATGTTCTCAAAAAAGCATACGATGCTGCATATGCGGAAGGTTTTTATGCGACTGACGATTCCGCGCTTGTTGAAAGGGTTGGCGGCAGGGTTAAAATCATTATGGGCAGCCCTTATAATATCAAGATTACAAGACTGGAAGACCTCGGCATGATAGAATTTATTCTTACAAAAAGGAGCTCCCTATCATGAGGATTGGTATTGGGTATGACTCGCATAAACTGGTTGATAACAGGAAACTTATCCTCGGCGGAATGGAAATCCCTTTTGAAAAAGGGCTCCTCGGACATTCTGATGCAGACGTGCTATGTCATGCGATAACCGACGCGATCATAGGAGCTCTCGGAGAAGGCGATATCGGGAAACATTTCCCTGATACTGACAGTACCTGGAAAAATGCCTCAAGCATTGATCTGCTTGCTAAGACTGTAGCAATGGCAAAAAAGCAAGGTTTTGAGGTCCAGTGGATCGACTCGGTAGTAATTGCCGAAAAGCCAAAACTCTTGCCTCACATAGATACAATGAAAGACAATATTTCAAGGACTGGAATACCACTGCATGCGATCAACATAAAGGCAAAGTCCAATGAAGGTATGGGCTTTATCGGAAGGGGTGAGGGAATCGCGGCACAGGCAGTGTGCTTACTCAAAGCGAGACATTAGAACACCAGGTAATTTTAAGTTATAATAGGACAAATTAAAATCATCAATCTCTGGAGGTATCCGTGAAAAATAAAGGTCTGATCCTGATAATTGTCATCGCTGCATGCGTTGCTGTACTTTTTCTAATTCCCCAGGAGAGGAAGTACGAGGAAATCGCCGCGGTGGGCAAGCCAGCCCCTGTTTTTGAACTCAAGGATGCAAATGGCGGCACCTGGAAGCTCTCTGACCTTAAGGGAAAGGTTGTATTCCTGAACTTCTGGGCCACATGGTGCACCACATGCAAGGCAGAAGCGCCTAACAAGGAAGCGCTTTTCCAGTTGATGCAGGGCAAGCCCATACAGATGCTCGGCGTCCTTTTCAGGGATGACCCACGGAACCTTTCAGAGTATTACAGGACTCAGCCTGTCAGCATGCCAACACTCATAAGTCCTGAGAACGAGATGGCCCGGATGTATGGCATAACCGGTGTCCCTGAGACTTTTATCATAGATAAGGATGGGATCATCAGGGAAAAATTAGTGGGCCCGCATGAATGGGACAGTCCTGAGAAGCTTAAAATGATCGAGAAGTATCTGTAAAGAGGTCAAAAGCTATCAGGTTTCAGCGATCAGCTAAAAAAACAGTTAGCTGATCGCTGAAACCTGACAACTGACCGCTTTTTTATGAGCAACGACCTTAAAGACATCGCAAAATCTGCCAGCCTGACTGCGTTCGGGGTCGGATATATTGAAGATCTTCGGCCGCATTTTGACGCGCTCCCTCCTGACCAGACAGAAGGATTATCATACGGCATCTCCATAGGGGCAAGGGTTTCCTCTGCTGTGCTGAAGGGCTGTATAATAGGGCCAACCCGTCATTATCTTCATCATTATAAAATGCTCAACCTCCTGCTTGACCAGACCGCGTTAAGGATCTCGCTCGCCATCCAGGATAAAGGCTATAATGCCCTCCCCATACCCGCAAGCCAGATAGTAGACTGGGAAAAACAGACTGCCCACCTTTCTCATAAGATGGTTGCCCTGCGCGCCGGGATCGGATGGATCGGAAGGAACAATCTGCTCGTACATCCTGAAGCAGGCTCCAAGATCAGGATCGCGACAATACTGACCAACATGCCGCTGAAAACCGACACCCCTGTTGAAAGAGATTGCGGCGCTTGCAGGAAATGCATTGAAATATGCCCGGTATCAGCGATCAGGGACTCTTACAAAGACTGGAACAAACCTGCCTGCCTCGTGAAACTGAAATACTTCGCCAAAGAACACAATGTCGGCCAGTACATCTGCGGCCTCTGCGTAAAAGTCTGCCAGCCGTAAAACCATCTCCTCTGCTTTCAAGCCGGAATCGACTCGTTCCGGATGGAATATTTCCATTGATGACCAGCACTTAACCTCTACAGGTAAAATGCCGAATAAAACATTCATGAGACATGGCATCATGGAGGGAATATGATGGATTTAAATGAGGACTATTACAAGAAAGTTCTGGATAATCTGTACGATGGAATATATTTCATCGATCAGGGAATGAAGATTATCTACTGGAACAAAGGAGCAGAAAACCATACCGGCTACACGCACGCAGATGTAATAGGAAAAAATTGCTGGAAAAATATACTGATGTGTGTTAATGAGGAAGGGATCAAACTCTGCAGCGGATCATGCCCCATATCACAAACGGCAGCCGACGGCTGTCTGCGTGAAGTTGATGTATATATCCATCACAAGGAAGGACATTTGATACCGGTATCTATGCGGATAGCCCCGATTAGAGATTTGGCCATGCAGGTTGTTGTTGCTGTTGAGATATACAACGAAAGCTCTCCGAAGTTCACATTGCATCAAAAAATCGAAGAACTGAAGAAACTGACTTTGGTTGACCCTCTTACAGAATTAGGGAACAGACAGTATATTGAAATAAACCTGAAAGGAAAACTCGAAGAGCTGAAGAGATACGATTGGTCAGTGGGCGTTCTGTTCATTGATATAGACAATTTCAAAGAAATAAATGATAACTATGGGCATAATACGGGGGACCAGGCATTAAAGATAGTGGGCAGGACTATGTTAAATACCCTGCGTACCTTTGACATAATCGGCCGGTGGGGCGGAGAAGAATTTGTCGCTGTCATCGTGAACGTCGATGACGAAAAACTTGCCACTGTCGCCGAAAGGCTCAGGCGGCTTGTTGAACGATCGGGCATTTCAAGAAATTCTGACCGTCTGGGGGTAACGGTTTCCATAGGCGGGACCCTTGCGAGGAAAGACGATACTATAGACACAGTTATCAAAAGGGCTGATAAGCTGATGTACAAGAGCAAGGCTTCCGGAAGGAATTGCATATCCATTGATACGCGTGTAAAAGTAAATATGTCCGGTTAGCCCGGATTACAAGCCTTGAGTGTCAGTATTACTTCCTGTAATGAAGCTCACACCGGACAGGCCGGCCTCGGGTCAGCCTTTTGGCCTCTTCCTCAACAACCTTATGTTCTTTGGGGTTATGTACAATGCCGCGCAGGACAAGGCTGTCCCCCTCATGAAAGACTTCCAGCGTTGGGACGAACAATCTGGAATTGGTGAGCAGTCCTGCTTTGAGGCGTGCGGCTTCAGCACGCAGGGAGAGGGTTTTATTATCTCCTTGTATCTGTTCTCTCTCCTGAAGATTCTCACTGATAATATTTATTATCTCTTCTTCCTGCCGCTTTCCGGCATCAAGAATAATGTCGTACTCATCAGGATTGTTCAGCTCTTTTCCATATATTGAGCGGATAAAACATTCTCTCTCAGTGTCGGTCTTTTTTATGAGCCACTTTGCTGTCTCCCTGTCAACTGATTCGCGCATCGTGATCCTCTCGATCCTTTTCTCAAGAGGAGCAATGATTCGCACTCTGAACGCGGACTGAATGTCCTTGAGTAAAAAATTTCCGCCTCTTCCCATGAGCACCACGTTCCCCTTGAGCGCATGATCGAGAATACAGCTCTGGATCAGCGCTGAGAACCCCCTGAAGGACCAGTCATGTTTCTCCCACACTGTAGGGCAGTGCTCATCGAGTTCTTTTCCCCATTTTTCCCATTCCGGGCCGGAAGCCTTCAGGTCAGCAAGGAGCCTTTCTTTATCGACATACTCATAATTCAAAAGCGCCGCAACCGCATGACCTATCTCCCTTCCTCCGCTTCCGAACTCTCTTGATATCGTCAATATTGCCATGTCATCTCCTTAATTTGTTAGCAGGTTGCTGAAAAAGTCCGTTTTCATTGTCGTTACGAGGAACGTTAGTGACGAAGTAATCTCAAACTTATTGATTAATATAGAAGCGAGATTGCTTCGCTTCGCTCGCAATGACAGCAAAATACTTTTTCAGCAACCTGTTAGGTCACAGATCCCTTAAAGTATAGCAGTATGCTTATAATTTTTTTCTTAAAATTCTTTTGTCTGTGCATCTGAAAAATCTGTGATATTATTAAAGCAGTGAAGGGAAAAACCATTACAAGTCTGATTGATTTAACCAAATTTATGGGGTATGCAAGGCCTTTTTTTGCATGGCAGATTGAACTCACCACACGATGCCCGCTGAGGTGCAGAATGTGCATTAGGGAAGGCGCTGCGAACTGGAAAGCTCAGGATATGAAACTTGAAGACTTCAGAAAGATATCTCCCTGCTTCGGCAAAGCAGAAACAATTGTTTTACAGGGATGGGGAGAGCCGTTGCTCTACAAAGATCTCATCGAAGCAGTAAGAATTGTGAGAAAGAAAGGCGCTCGCGCAGGGTTCGTAACAAGCGGGGCCACTGTCGGGAAAGAGTTCATATCTGAACTTATTGACGCGGGAACAGACTTCATAGGTTTTTCGCTGGCGGGAGCGGCAGCGAAGACTCATGACGCAATAAGACTGAATTCCGATTTTGAAGTCCTTCTCGAAAACATCCGCTTTTTCAGTGAAATAAAAAAAGAAAAGAAGCTGGATAAGCCGAGGCTTCACCTCGTATACCTTATGCTCAAAGACAACATGGCAGATGTCCCGCTCCTTGTCAGCCTCGCAAAAACTGCGGGGATACATGATATCATCCTTACAAATCTTATTCATATAAACAACGGGTGGCAAGAGGGACAGAGGATTTTTTCCTGCACGGATCCGCCACCGAATGATTTTGAGGCCCTGATAAGAGCGGCAGAGACAGAAGCAAAGAAGCTTAAGGTAAACCTCAGAGTTCCTGCTTTGCGCCCGGCTGATGTGCCTGTGTGTGAAGAGAATCCTTTGAAAAATCTCTATATATCATCAGAAGGGGAAGTCTCGCCGTGCGTTTATCTTTACCCTCCGGTGCCATCTCCCTTTAAAAGGATATACTGCGGCAATAAATTTGAGACTGAAAAGGCAAGTTTCGGAAATATTTTCAGAGAGCCTTTCGAGAAAGTATGGAGTGGCCATAAATATGCTGAATTCAGAAGGTGCTTTGAAAAAAGGCTGAGGGATCATAGAGGATCATCCCAGGCTGATACTAAAATAGCAGAGCCGCCTGCCCCGTGCAGAACATGCCATAAGATTATTGGGTTATAGATTACCGCCGGTAATGCAGCTCGCACTTCAGAGGTATATCTCCCGCTATCTTTTTTGCCGTATCTTCTATTTTTTTATGCTCCCTGGGACTATGTATGATTCCGCGAAGGATGAGATTTTCTCCTTCAGGGTAAACATCAAGGGTAGGGATAAACAAACTGTGGTCTGTAAGTATCTCAGCTTTTATTTTCGCTGCTCTTGCCTTTCTGTAAAGAAGTTTTCTTGCTGCTTCCGTATTGTATCTTTCTTTCTCTGAAAGCGTTTCGGCAACAAGAGTTGCTATTTCATCCGGTGTCTCGATCCCCGTATCAAATACCATGTCGTATTCTGCAGGTTCATCCCAGTGCTTTCCATAAAGCAAATGGATCAGACATGATCTTTCCCTGTCCGTCTTTTCACTCAACCAGTGAGCAGTGTCTTTGTCGACTGATTCCCTTGCCATGATCCTGTCAATCCTCTTCTGAATTGGAGCAACTACACGTATCCTGAGCGCATAAGGGATATCTTTCAGCAGGAAGTTACCGCCCCTTCCCATGATCACAACCCTGTCGTTAAGTGCATAATTCAGGATAAGGCTCTGAAGCAGGGCCGTAAAGCCCCTGAAGGACCAGTCATATTTTTCCCATAAGGTCGGGCAGTGTTCATCAAGATTTTTTCCCCATTCCTCCCATGTCCTGCCTGACGCGCGCACATCCCCAATCAGCCGTTCCTTGTTGATATATTCATAATTCAAAATCCTGGCTACTGCCTGGCCTATTTCTCTTCCTCCGCTTCCGAATTCTCTCGAGATGGTTAAAATAGCCATATGCCTCCTCCCTCTACTCTCTACTTTCTACTCTCTACTTCTGTATTTTCATGCACCTGCTCTCTGGCCTCCTCCTTCGCAATTTTCCATCTCATCCAGAGCTTCCCGGCAATAATAACGCCAACGGCAAAAAAAGCTTCAGTAGCGTAGATTAATAATTTGCCAGGATGCAAAATATTCACAGTAAAAGGATCTGTAATGATCATCTCTCCTCCGACCTTCCCTAATACAGCAGCCCCTATATAGATGATGACCGGATATTTGTCCATCAGTATGGACAATAAATTACTCGTAAAGACTACAAGAGGAACGCTCAGCCCCAGCCCGAACAGGAGAAGAAAAAGGTTACCGTGAGAAGCTCCCCCGACTGCAAGCATATTGTCTATTGCCATGGTAATATCCGCAATGACTATGATTTTTACAGCTTGAACTACTGTTGTAGCTTCCTTCTCAATTCTTTCATCCGGCACTCCTTCCATAAAGAGTTTTACCGCAATCCATAATATTACTGCGCCCCCGACGAGTTTTATAAAACTTATGGTAAGAAGTTGAGAAACGAAAAAGGTGGCGATAACCCTCAATAGGACAGCGGCGCCTGCACCAAAAATAATCCCCTTTTTCCTCTGTTCGGATGGCAGCGACCTTACAGCCATGGCAATGACAACCGCGTTGTCACCTGCCAGGATCAGATCAATGATAATAATACTGACCAAGGCAGAGAAAAAGTTAAGGTCAAATGTTATGGTGCCAAAAACGCCCAAGTCCACTTTTCACTCCTTTTAATATTCAGCCGGGTTTTGTACTCAAGAATATATCTTTCCAGGAAAAAAAGAAAAGGGCATGGCAGAATAAACCCCATGCCCATTTTATAGTTGCAGGTGCGTCTACTTTCCCTCTGCTGTGTCATAGCCTTTCTTAATCCATTCAGGGATCCCGTCTCTGAACCAGATGAGGTTCTTGTACCCCGCATCCTGTAACAGCACTATCGCTCCGGAAGATCTCCAGCACTTAATACCGTTGCAGTAAAATACTATCGTGTCGTCCTTTTTCAGGCCTGCCTGTTCGGCTGCCTTGATGCCTTTCTCGAGAAGGTCGTCAGGAGAGAGCCTGACAGCTCCGGCAATGTGCTCCTTCTCATAGTCAGCCGGCACTCTGTTGTCCAGAAGGACAAAAGTCTTTTTCTGGTCGATCCAGGATTTCAGTTCAGCTGCGGTGATCTTATTTACGCCCGCAAAGGATTCGGGAATTTCCTTTTTGTCTCTGCTCAGGATTTTCAGCTCCTCGATCTGCTTCAGGGCATTGTCAGAAAAATCTGCTGCCTGTACTGACATCCCGGCCGCCAGGAATACTGCAGCCAACGTCAGAATAACAATCTTTTTTACCATATCCACTATTCACCTCCTCTCATTATGATATCGTGATCACAACACAAAAGGCCTGTCCTTTAAAGAGAACAGCCTTGCTTTTATCCTTATCTGATATCAGGGATCGGGAAAATATACCCGCCGAAGAGGAGATACGCAAGGATCAGTGTCCAGACTACATTGAAGGCCTGAGCGGTAATAAACGCAAGGGCTGGCCGGCCTCCCTCCATCCTGGCAATATCGCCGAAATTCGTCTCCAACCCTATAGACATAAATGCGAGGGCAAACCACCATGTCCTGAGCTCGCCGAGTATCCCCTTAGTAGCGCTCACCGTATCAATATGGAGCATGAAAGAAAAGACAGTCGATGCGACGATAAAGCCGAGCACAAACTTCGGGAATCTTTCCCAGATAATGCCAACAGTCGCTTTCTGACCTGTTGCCGCGCCCTTTTTTACTGTCCACAGGATGGAAAGAACAAACGCGGCTACGCCTATAAGAACATTCTGCGAGAACTTGACAATGACCCCGGTTTTCATCGCAGCTTCGCCTACGAGCGCCCCGGCTGCAACAACAGAGCCGCTTGTATCGAGGGTGCCGCCGATCCATGCACCTCCCACGAGTTCCGGGATCCCAAAGTACTTGATCACCCACGGCTCAATGACCATCATAGGGACTGCGACGATAAGGACGAGAGAGGCGACATAGGAGAGTTTTTTCTTGTCTCCTTCTATGGCCCCACAGGTGGCGATGGCGGCTGAAACGCCGCATATGGCAACGCCTGAAGAGAGCATCGCAGCGAAGTCATCATCCACCTTCAGTATCTTAGTTGCCAGCCAGAAGCAGAAGTACCATACTGCGGCAACAACAAGAACACCCTGAATGATCCCGAGCGCCCCTCCCTGAAGGATCTCGAAGAAGAGGATGCCTGCACCGAGTATGACAAGGCCTGACTTGATATAATATTCAGTTCTGACCGCAGGCATCAGCCACTCAGGCACGCCTACGGTGTTACTGATGAGGAGGCCGACAATAAGGCAAAAAACGACATACTCAAATCCCCAGTCAACGGGGATGGCATTTCCTGCAAGAAAACGTGAAAACCATGCAAGCAGGAATATTATGGGGAATCCGATGATGAACTTGCCGAGTGGGACCCCTCCCATTAATACAAGCCCGACTGTAGCAATAATAAGGAAGACAACACCTATCTGGATCGACCTGGATATGTTATCCCACGTAAAAATATTACCAGGCACACCTTTGGAATGTCCGGCAATCTCTTTTGCCAATGCTCCGGGGAGCCCCCCGATAGGCGAAACCTTTTCAGCGGCCTTAAGAATCTCCCCCCTGTCCTTTTTTGCAAGGGTTTCTTTAAGGGCATTGAGACGCTTCACCGTGCCCATCTCTTCCCTGCCCTCTGCATCTTTGACAAGTGCATCTGCTGTCACGGCCCAGTTTTCTGTCCGGCTTTCGATCTGGCTGTCCGTGGCCCATTTAAAGCTCGGAGTGACCTTTGTCAGGTCAAGCAGCTTCCATTGTTGAGAAGCGAGCGCCAGGGCTATAAGGAGAAATCCGATCCAGACGGCAAGCCAGTCTTCATTTTTTATTAAATCCGATAAACCCTTTTTTTGCGGAAGCGCACATTTTTCTTCCATAAGTTTTACCCCCCTTTATGGAAATTAATGTTAAACAACCCATCTCTCTTTTTCAGAGGGATCTATTGATCTCCCCTGCGGCAGAGACCGCAGGGAATCCAATGCAACGTGTGATAAACCATGCCGAAGCATAGTTTATCACACGTGCAGGCATACTATTCTTTGTCACCCTCTTTCTTAGGCATTGCTTCTTTGATCTTCTTGAGTTCGTCCTCAATCTTTTTGAGCCTTTCGAAGTTGTTCCACTGCTCGTCTGCAACGGGGTATTTGAGATCAGAACCCCACTGGACCCACGAGTCATCATAGTTTGCGGGGTCTTTAAACCCGAGAAGGCGCAGCTCGAGGTAGGTGAGGGTCGAACGCGTGCCGGTCTGGCAGTACCCGATCGTGCGCTTGTTCTTGTCAAAATCTTTGTAGAAGCCATCTACCCTGTCCGCTGATAAATAACCATTGTCAACATCCTTCCCCGTCTTGGGGTCCTTCTCCTGATCCATAGTCAGTTTATGAGAGATATTGACGGTGGTATTCGGGATATGGCCTCCCCTGAGGGCCCGTATGTCTTCGCCTGCATTCTCTTTGTCCGTCCGCGCGTCGATTACGGTGATCCCTTTCTTTTTGCCCTGAGCGATCTGCAACATTTCGTCTGTGGATGCATATCTGCTTGCCACCACATTTGCCTTGAATGTTTTTTGCGGCTTCAATGTAGGTTCATTGGTGAGTTTCTTTCCGGCTTTAAGCCATGCATCAAGACCCCCGTTAAGCACATGGGCCTTGTCGTGGCCGAGATATTCCATGATCCAGAACGCAACCGTTACATCCTTGAAAGTGTCGGTGGTTTTGTGCTCTCCATAAAAGATAACGTGTGTGTCGTTGCCTATTCCCGATTTGCCGAAAATGCTCTCGTACTTTTTGACGTCCGTAAATATTCTGGCTGTGCTGTCCCTCAAGGCTTTCTTGCACTCTTTGCCGAAGCTGATCGAGCCGGGGATATGCCCTTTCGCATAGTCCTTGAGGTCCCTGCAGTCGACCACGACCCAGTTATCCTTGGCCGCATTATCCTCTACTGCCTGGGGCGTGACCAGAAGGTCAGGATTTGCCCAGTTGGCGCCATAGGATATCCCTGCTGATACCAGCACTATTATGCAGATAACGATAAACGGAACTGCTTTTCTTAAGTTGACATGCTTCATAATTTTCCTCCTTTTTTTGAATATACTGCTTTCTCCAACCAAGTGAATTTATTCGTTTCACCTCCTTGTCTCAGGGTTGTTGAACCTGAACCCTTCGCTCCCGCAGCATGTTGCAGAATATGTTATCTCGCTATGAGAACTGAAATATCTGAGCGGTTGGCGACCTCCCTGCTGACACTGCCCATCATCCATGTATGCATTCTGCTCCCCCGTGAGCCAACAATGATCATTTCGATCCCTTCTTCCTTTGCAGTCTCAAGTATCGCATCAGCAGGATGGCCTTCCTTAATTACGGTTTTTATCCCGGCTACACCGGTTTTCTCCAGCATGTCCCTGTAATAAGAAATGACCTTGTCCGCTTTTCTGTCCATCATTTCCTTGTACTCAGTCCCTTTCAACATTTCTTTCAGGGTCGACATTTCTGCCTCTCCCAGCATCTCATCCATTAACGACCGGCCTTCGATCTTCTGTATGTATAAGAGCACGACCGATTCCGGTGGATGACCGTTCAGGAACAGGTCGTTAAATGTTTTTACCGCTGTCTCTGCGCCCCTGCTGTCATCCACAGCGATCAATATTTTTTTCATTAGCGCACCCCTTTAGTACTTGTTTGTCGTTTTTTCTGCAATCGTCTGCTGTTTCAGAAAACTACTTATTCGTCTTTGTAGAGATCTTTATAGTGTTCTTCGAATTCCTTGCCAAAATCGGCCCCTATGGCAGCCTCCTCTGCAACTCCGTAGGCAGGCGCCTCCTGCTTCTCGAAATATCCCGGCTGTATCCCGGTCGTAAATGACGTCCTGAACCCAAGCAGCGCGGCCACGAAAAAGACTACAACGATCATTGCGATCCAATTTTTATTCATCAGGAATCCTCCCTGAACAGATATTGACTGGCCATGCTATTCCTCATCGGTTTTATAGAGGTCCTTGTAATGCTGTTCCAGCGTCTTGTCGATCTTTGACTCCACCCCTTTTTCCTTCCTGCCGCTGAAAACACCTGCCTCGATGTACGGCGGCACGCTGTAACCGATAAGGAATGCGGTAAAGACCGTCACGATCAGTATCACGATAATGAATGTCCTATCCATACGCAACCTCCGGTAGTTTTAATGGGTTCATTCTGATCTCCTTATTTTGTAGATGTATTTGCCGCCCTCTGCGACCCGTTCGATGATCTCATTGCCGTTTGAAGCACACATGGCTGAGATGGATTCAGAAGACGACGGGTTGTCGAATACCACTTCCAGTATCTCTCCAGGTTTGATTTTTTCAAGCATCTTTTTGGTATAGATCTGCGGATGCGGGCAGACATAGCCTACACAGTCAAGTGTATAGACGCCCTCTTCCTTTTTTTCAAATTTTACCGCCATAATGTATATCCTCCTTTTGTACTTAGTGTCATATTTCCAGTCCGGCAAGTTCTTTGGCCATTTTTCTCTCTGTCCACCAGTTGAAGAACTTGACCCCGATGAAGGCCCCTCCGATCATCCCAAGGCCGAAGAGCCATCCTCCGATATCTCCGTTAGCGACCCTTACGAAGAACGCGCCTACATTACATCCAAGCCCGAGCCGGGAGCCGATGCCCATGAAAAATCCACCGGCAATGGCCCATATCGCAAGTTCCATCGTAGGTTTTTTGAACTTAAACTCATTATTAAGAAGCGCCATGATCGCTGCGCCTCCTATGAGTGCCAGTGACATCCAGTCAGCAGGGTTCAGCGCTGGGTTGGGGATGCCGTTGATATAGCCGAAAAAGATATTGTCCATATTGTTCCATCCGAGTTTGTGCATGACCCAGCCGACCCACTGTGCCTCCTGGGTGGTCACATACCAGTATCCAGGATCAAAGACCGTTCCCTGTATGGAGAGGCCGAAATCCGATCCAAGCCTTGTAAGTATCTCGCCGGCATTCCTGACGCCGTACTTTATGCGCAGCCCCTCAATGACAAACATCTGAAGTCCGCAGGCCACGCCGAGGATCAGTCCCGCAATAGATGTCCTTTTGGATAAACTTATCATGCGCCAGAACCCTGTAAAGTGGTCGCTGAAGCTGACAGCCCCCTTCTCCTTCATCCTCTCCCGCACAAAGCCCTTCCTTCCCCAGAAAAAGTAGACCACGATCAGCATGACCAGCGCTGGTATGATCACGCCGACAAGGAGATTGCCGCCGAATGCGCCGAATATGGATTCATTTTTTAGCCCAAGGAGTTTTGCGAATGTTACTTTGTCATGATTCCAGACATATCCTGCAAGGTACTGGTCAAGCCAGCCATCACCAGCATTAATTACCGCCGGAAGTTTCTTTGATGTTGCTGACGCATGCCATGATGCAGGGACAAGTTTGTTAAGCCATCCCCCGAGGTCTGCAAAGGAGGACTGCGTGACACTTATAGAAAGTATGACGAGCAGGGCCACCCCGTTGCCCTCACCAGTTTTGTACAGGGAGCCGGACGCGCACCCTCCGGCAAAAACCATCCCGATGCCGAATATCAGCCCCGCGATCATGGAATGTATTCCTGATGGGGAAGGATGAAATGTACTGAATCCAGTCGCTGTCACGAAAGAAGACACAAAAGCGAAGAACAGAGTGGCTATCATAATGCCCACTACCATTCTTGGCACTCCGACTGCAAACAGGTCCCTGAAAGCTGACGCAAAGCAGAACCTGCCGTACTGCAGGCACATACCGTAGATCAGGCCGAACCAGAGATATGCAGAAAGGTAAACATAGTAATCGCTATACGCGTATGTCAGAGCGCTTACAAGAGCGAAAAAACCAATGATGACGAGCGCCCATATCTTTTTCTTTTTTGCTTCCTCTTCCAATGCAGACACCTCCAATTTATTGAATTTGAAATCCAAGATAGTGACTTAAAAACAGCAAGGAGCTTGCCATTATTAAAATCAAGGAAAGTGAGATAAAAAATGCAATGCTAAAACAATGAGTTGAAAACCGGAGGCCTGCTACATCTGCCTTGCTGGATGACGCATATATTTGTCCCAAAAGGGCCAGCGGGCAGGAACTACTGTCCCTTTTGGGACAAATGATCAGTGCCTAATATTGTTACAACAGTCTGGTATTTGAACATCTCTGACAACAGATCAAACCGCTTCAACTCTATAAGGGTGCCGGATGCTCCCCCGGTTGTTTCTTTGGGGGCATTGTCAAGGGCTTCGCTTGATATTATGACGACTGCGCACCTGTTATATGTTTCAGGCTGTGAATAAAAGTATGGCCTTTCCATCTCCCATGTGAACCTCAGGGACGACTTCTGTGTGTTGCTGTCAACAGGGCGTGAAGGCCATTTCTGCGGGAAGATCAGATTCTTTTCAGTATAGTAATCAAGTATCGGCAAAACGGCGAATGTGCTTCCGGATGAGCTTTTTTGCGGCAGCGCATAGACTTCGACAAACTCGCAGTCAATGGTGTTCAAATAATGTCCCGCATGTTTCAGGTTTACCATGCCGGTCCTGTTAAGGAAGGGAAGATATGCGCTATAAACGATGACGAGAGATGATGCTGCAATGCATAGAGTGATAAACTTAGTCATGCCTTTATCCTTTATAACCCCCAGGCCGTACGACGCCATCAGGACAAAGAGCGGGAACAACGGCAAGATATATCGTATTCTTTTGATCTGGAGCAGGACCACGAAGATGACAAACCATCCTGCTATAAGAAAACGGAGGTTCCTTGCCCTGACAGCCCTGTATATTCCAAAAAGCGCGAGTATTGTCACAAACGGATGTATCTGGTAAAGGAACGTCGAGATAAATCCCTCCTGCCAGCGGCTGAGGCCTGACCACTGATATGTTGTAAGGAGCGTGATCTGTTCCTGGAAAAGATCATAACGAAAATAGACGGCTAATGCCGTGAGAATGCCGCTCATGAGCAGGACTGATAACGCCCTGACCAATATCTTCTTCGGACTTCTTCTTATGAGCACGGCCGTTATTAACGGAATAACTGAAAGCATCAGCCAGGTTGAATACTTTGAGAATACAGCCAAAAAGATCGCAAGAGAAGACCCAGCTATCCATGGGAAGCCCCCCCTATCGAGAGCATTCAAAAATACATATATTGACAGTGTCACGAAAAACATCGTCGGTACGTCAACAAGCATCAGAGGAACCTGCGTAATAAGGTAGGGTATTCCCAAAAGCAACAGGCCTGCGTGCACCCCTGTATCCTCATCCCATAATTGCTTTCCTATAAGGAACGTAAGCAGAGATGTCAGTGCAAAGAGGAGGGTATTGAATGCCTGTATATAGATACGGGCCTCTCCGAACCACGAAAACACAAGCCCGTAAATAAAAGAGACCAGAGGCATATCGGTCCAGGCATGAATGGAATTCCCCCACTCCTTGATAAAATATACGGCCCCGTATTCTTTCAGTGATTTTGCATGTACAAAATACCGTGATGCGTCAATAACAGCCTCAGGTCCCTGCCATAAAGGAATGATGGATGCGGCAGACAGAACGAACAGGAATATACATGCAGACGGCCCGGAAAATGCATGGCGAGACAGTGCATACGCGCAGAGAATAGCAGGAAGAAGAAGGAAAAACACCCGCAGCAGGATTGTTGCGGAAAAAACCCATCTCCAGCTTGTAAATGTATTGTCATCCACGAAACGGTAGATGTAAAGAAGCGGGATAATTATAAGAGCGCAGAAGGATATGAGCAGAATGTGTTCGATTTTACCGGTATTCACCCCTCACCTCTTTTGCTGGTTGTCTCTGAGGTCAATGACCGTAAGATCACCGGCCTTTTTGTGCTCATTGATGATAGTGCTTATTGTCCCGTCCGGGTCCTTTTTCAGGATATGCAGTATCTCCCCTTTCTAACCTTGCCTATTCATATATTTTAATAATCCATTGCATTCAAGTCGGAGACTCGACTCTTCGAGATGTTTCCCGATCCATGGCTTGCTCCAGATTATATTTATGTTATTAATCTCCAAACATCTTAAATTTCATTTAACATCTTTACATGCCCAAAGGGCAGCCTGCTGCGGAATTTCTCTAACCGACAAAAGACATTTTACATTTTTGTTTCAGGGTATTCCTGTATCTTTCACAGAGA
>QZKC01000049.1 GCA_003599425.1 Nitrospiraceae bacterium
TCAGGAGCTGCTGCAGGAAAGTCTCGCAAGGGAAAGATAACAGAAGTTTCAGCAGACCGGCTTTCGCCTGTGGAAAGTGACAGGGTGTACCGGTTTGCCAGGATCATTGCTCTTGCCGAAGATGTATTTGAAGACAAGGAAGAAGCGCTTGAGTGGCTAAAAAACCCACAGTATGGTCTTGGCGGGCGCATTCCGTTTGATATGCTTCAGACCGATGCAGGCGCCCGAGAGGTCGAGGAATTGCTGATCCGTATTGACTATGGCGTTATTTCGTGACAAGGGCATGGAGGATCGTAAGGAAAAAACGTTTGCAGGACGCCTTCACAGGAGAAGGCGCGCGCATCGGCGGCGGCCGATGGAACCATGTCGGGACACCGGTTGTCTACGTCAGTGAAACTCTGTCGCTGGCAGCATTGGAGCTGTTTGTCCATTTTATAAGAAAAGATATAGAGCTCAGCAAGTCCCTTCTTGCAATTCCTGTAGAGATCGCCAAATCCCTGAAAATGGAGGAGGTCTCTGTTGCAGCCCTCAAACCGGACTGGAGGACGTCGCCTCCAGCGAATTCCACAAAGGATCTCGGGACGGAGTGGGTAAAAAGGGGAGCCACTTCTATACTCCGTGTGCCCTCAGCACTTATCCCTGATGAATACAATCTTGTGCTCAATACAACGCATGCTGATTTCATGAAAATAAAGATCGGAACCCCGCAGCCATTTTCGCTTGATGAGCGGATGTGGAAATAACTGCCAGTCTTCCATGTCTGTTTTTCTGGTGCCTTCTATTTGGAACAGAGTTCGCTATGAATAATCTGGATTGGCGTTCCGAGAGCCTCTTTTTCGCCTGCTTACTTGCAATTATAAAATTTAGAGGTACAATTGATCTATAGAGCGAGGACTAAGTATTTTGCATTTGAACTTAGTGAGAAGATGGAGAAAATCAGCGTTCAACTATCTATGTTTGAGGAGGTGTGAGATGCCGGTAATTGAATACTCAGATATTAAGATCAATGTGGATGACGACGGATATCTTGTAAACTATGAAGACTGGAATGAGAAAGTTGCCTGCGCATTGGCTGAATGGTCGGGGATAGAGGAATTGACCAGGGACAAGATGGATATCCTGAAATTCATGCGTGAATATTACAGGGAACACAAGTTCTTTCCCATCCTGCGCTATGTCTGCAAGAACGTCGACCAGCCCAGGGACTGCGTAACCGACAAGTTCATAGAGCCGGTCATTGCATGGAAGATCGCAGGGCTTCCGAATCCCGGTGAAGAGGTGAACCTGATGAAAAAATGGGAACCTCTCGGGTTCTGATATCAGCGCTCATTAATTATATCCCAGATGACGCTATCTTGCATTCCACTTCTTGCCAATGGTATCGAGACCCGCCCTGCCGATGGATTTACAGTAATATCCCCAAACCCAGAAATGCCTGGACAAGATATAGACAGATTATCAGTATGCCGAGGGCAAAGTGCCTGTTTCTCCAGTAAGGTTCCGGACCTTTGATCTTTCTCGAAATGATAAAGGTTGCAGTTATTAATGCTGCGATGGTAAATCCTGTAATGAAGTGAAGGGGATATTTAAGAATGCGTCCTGTATCGAGAAAGACAACTGTCATGCCAGCAATAAATCCTGAGATGCCCAATACAGCTATTACAGGACCGACCCTTCTGTGCCATCTGATTATATGAAGGGGTTTTTTATCTGACTTCCTTATCTTTAATCCGAGAAGTCCCTGATAAACGAACAGTAAGATCACTACCGTATTGAAGGCTCCATGCAGCAGTTTAAGGTAAGGTATTATTTCCCTGTTCATTGCTATTCTACAACTTCAAGAATTCCTTCCATTCCCTTTTTTCTGTGGCTTGGGAAAAACAGGAACTTCTTGTCACAAAAAAAAGGATATGTACCGGTCTTTGTGGGAGTAAAGCGTATGACCCTGGGATCTCTGCTAATTGTCTCCCTGATATTCATGCTGGCTTCCGGTGATTCTATCACGATGTTATGGGGTATAATGCCGGACATTTTTCTTACAGTAAATTCGACGGGGATGTCTTTTTTAACAACAATATGGTCAGGGTCAAAGTAATAATCGCTGCCTGATATCTCCACTTTCTGTATGCCGTCTTTATCAACAGTTGCAGTGTAAATTGTTTGTTTGCCGGCTGAGCCTCCGCCATGTGCAGTCCCTGCAAATAATGAAGGGCTTAAGAACAGGATTGCCAGAATTGATATAACTGAATACTTCATGATCCTCCCCATCATGAAGTTAGAATAGCATGTATAAAGAGCATGAATATGATTTAAATCATACGCACTACACCGTTAACGAACCAACCGTCTCTGTCAGGCTCTTTGCATCCTCGACATTATAGAGCTTCACATTCCCGTCAATCCTCTTTATCAGTCCGGAGAGGACTTTTCTGGGGCCAACTTCTATGATAGTATCCACACCGTTCTGGACCATGAGCTTAACGGAGTCCTCCCACATCAGAGGCTGGTTGAGCTGCCTGATAAGGGATTCCTTGATCTTGACAGGGTCTGTAAGAAAGGCGGCGTCAGCATTGTTCACTATGGGGACTTGCGGGGTCCTTAGATCTGTCTCATCCAGAAGCGCTGCAAGTTTTTCCGAAGCGCTTTTCATGAGAGCACAATGCGAAGGCGCAGATACGGCAAGCGGCACTGCTTTTCGGGCGCCAGCCTGTTCAGACAGTTTGATCGCCTCCTCGACAGCGCTTTTTTCTCCAGCGAGCACGATCTGGCCAGGGCAATTGTAGTTTGCTGGAGCTACATAACCGGATTGAACAGAACTGCATACTTTCTGGATCGCGTCTCTGTCGAGGCCTATAACAGCAGCCATCAGGCCTTTGCCTTCCGGCGCAGATTCCTGCATGAACTGCCCGCGTTTTTCAGTAAGCTTCACTGCCTCTGGGAACGAAATGACGTTTGCAGCAGTAACTGCTGTATACTCGCCGAGACTGTGCCCCGCGACGCAAAAGGCGGAAATTCCGTGAGAAGAAAGCATGATATATGCAGAATAGCTTGCGGTCAGAAGGCACGGCTGGGTCCTGAAGGTCTTGTTCAGCTCACTCTCCGGGCCATTGAAGCTCAACTCTGCAATATCATATCCGAGTACTTCAGATGCGGTACTGTACAGGTTCCTGACTTCCTTGAAGTTATCGTAAAAGTCTTTTCCCATTCCAACATGCTGGGAACCCTGACCGGGAAAGACGAAAGCGATTTTCATCATCAATTCTCCTTTGGGCAATAATTACGGTTGATCAGAAATCTCGAAAACCTGGTGACTAATTATATACAATTGGCATTTCATTGACAAACTGCAAATTTACTTCAATACTGTGTCAGGGTTCCGTCTTTCTTTGCTTTCTTCACAGCGTATCTGAAGATCATGATGCTTAGCGGCAGCATGATAATCGAGAATAGTGTTAATGCCAATATATTAGGCAGCAGTTCACTGACTGAATATCCTTTCAGCACTGCCAGTCTCATACCTTCAAGGGCATAGGTAACAGGCAGCAGATAAGAAAAACTTTGAAGCCAGTCAGGCAGTACGGAGACCGGGTAGTACAAACCGCCAATCAATCCTGAAACACTTGAAAATATCCAGTTGACAGGATCGCCTCTCTTCAACACCATAACAAAACTTGCTGAGATTATTCCCAGACTGCCAAAAGATATGATGGTGAGCATGAGAAAAATGGCTGCCCCGATAAGATTGGCATTGCCGAGATTGACTCCGAACGCATAAGCTCCCAAGAGCAAGTACACTGCCACTTTAAAAGACGCCCAGATGAAACTGTAAAGGGATGAAGATATTATGATAGTCGGGATCTCTGTCTGGGTCAGAAGCAGCGCTTCAAGTGTACCGAGCATTTGTCCCTCCCGGATAGTATCTGAAAGGCTCTTCATGGACACCCCGAGATAGCTGTAGAAGGCGACGCCTATAAGAACAAAAGAGAAATAATCTCCGCCGTATGGCTTTAGATGAGAAGAGCCTGCATCGCCAAGAAGCTTTGAGAAAAAATAAAACATTGAGGTTGAAATAAAGATGCTCAGGAACTGCATGAGAAATGACAGCTTGTAGCTCGTATCTTCTATGAAATCCCTCCATACAAAGGCAAGAGGTTTTTCCAATATAAGCGATACAGGCCTCATTTAGACTTCACTATCTCTGAAAACACGTCTTCCAGGGCAGGCTCGATCTCATAAAGAGAAAATACTTCTCCTCCCATATCGACGATCTCTTTAACAAACCTGTGTATGCTGCCGCTATTATTTCCGGCTTCAATTTCAATTTCTGTAAACTCTGACATGTTTGATGCGGGCATTATCTTTTTCACAAAAGCCATAGTGTAGACCTTTTCCAATAGCCCGTTTTCTGCATTTCTTAATCTCATCACATATCTTTTGGATTCATTGAATTTTGATTTAATATCTTCTAACGTCCCTTCGACCCGGACCTCTCCATTCTGGATTATAGCAATGCGGCTGCATAACTCCTCGGCGTCCCGCAGGTTATGTGTTGCGAATATTACTGTTTTCTTTTTTTCTCCTGCAAGTTTTTCTTTTACCAGCATCTTTAAATTATGAGCAGAGACCGGGTCCAGGCCGTTTGTCGGTTCGTCCATAAATAAGATCACCGGGTCAGTGAGGAGTCCTCTCGCAATGGCCAGTTTTTGGCGCATGCCCGTTGAATAGTCTTTGAACATTCTGCCAGCATCATCAGCAAGGCCCAGAAAATCAAGCAGTCTCTCGATCCTCTGGCCTGCTTCCCTGTTAGGGATGTTGTTCAGTTTTGCAAAGAAATTCAGGTTTTGCCTGCCTGATAGCCTCCAGTAAAAGCTCCGCTCCTCACTTATTACATATCCTATCAGCTTCCTTATACTCTGCTCATCTCTTGTCACGTTGAGCCCCTTTACATAAGCGCTTCCAGCGCTGGGCAGGACCAGGGTGCACAGGATTTTTATCAGTGTGGTTTTGCCTGCGCCGTTGGGGCCGAGCAGTCCGAATATATCGCCTTCGTTTATCTGAATGGTTACATCATGGAGGGCCCTGATCTCCTTCTTCCTGAAGGGGTGTAGAAAGATATCCCTGTAGCCTTTCAGTACCGGAAAATTTTTTGAAAGATTGACTGTCTCGATAACGTATGACAACATGCCCTCCTATTCCGGGCCTCTGAAGCAGAGCATCTTCAGAAAAGACCTCCCGTATTTTACAACAAGGTCCACGGGGCGATAAACATAGTATAGATACACCCACAGGGAATCAGGGCGAACAGGATATCTTTTAGACATTTCTTTGCGGGAAGGGAAGAGAGGGCCGGCAAATATCATTTTCGTTCTTTTCCACAAGGTATCGGCAGCCAGCGACCGCATTAAGAGGCCATATGGAACATCTTCTGAACTGAAAAGAATACGCTCTATCATTGCACTGAATTTCAGATCAACCGGCTCCGCTTTGACCCATGACAGGAACTGGCCGTCATCAAAATACTTTCTCACAAGGTGCAGCAGCGAATAAACCGGCCGGGCGATCTCGCTTTGACTGACAGCTTCTCGGAACCGGGCCCAGTTCATCTGCTCCGCATGAAAGCGGATGGTGAATATGATATCACAAAAGCCTCTCAGTGCTGCTTGATGATAATTACTATGATACAGACTGACACAAAGATGAAGGATCATATCTTCAGGTGAAGGAATAAGCGCTGAAGCCTCTCCGAGTTTTGTTTTTTTAGCTCTTTCCCACCACTTATTGACGTCAATACCGAGAGTATCCTGGGCGACCTCCCAGTGGATTTCTACTATTACTGATTTGTCTTTATGTATGAAAGGCGGAAGATGAAAATGGTTTTCTTTATACCATGCCTCGGACCTGTCTCCCCCTTTAACAATATAATTCAGTCCGGACATGATTTCCTTGACCCGGTCTAATTTATCCTGTCTGACCAGAAGATCGATATCACTCATTTGCCGTAAGCCTATATCTCTGTAGACAGTCTTTGACAGCGCCGCGCCTTTTAACAATATGACCTCGATCCCTTTTTCATCAAAGACACTGAGAATGCGCTCCAGTTCAGAATGAAGATACATATTCCTTGCCACATTCCCATGATAGGCCATTTTGAACTTTTCCATTGTATCTTCAGGAACACGGGCTCTATCCGGGATATCCTTCAGACAGTTATATACGACAGGAACAATTCCCTGAGACAAGGCGGCATCGAAGAGTTTGTCCCATTTTATCGGGAGAGACGCGAGAGAATTTACTCTAGCCAGTTTTTCGTCTGATATGCCAATATCAATGCAGGCCAATAATAGTCTGTTTTCATTCGACAGGTTCACTATGGCCCTCAATATCTTTGACAAATGCACTATTGCTCAAGTCATTCTTTGTCTCGGGATAACAGTAAGTTATTTTGTAGGTCCCGGGCTCTTCCGGATTTTTTTCCAGAAAGATATTCCCTTTGTAGAGGAGCCAGGCATGGCCTTCCATGTTCTTCCCTGCAGCGCCCTGAAGCAGCACTTCCTTGAATCGCACGCCAAAACATACAGATACATATATCCCGTATTTCCTTAGAAACCGGTAAAGGATCAGGGAACGTTTCAGACAGATGTTCTTATACATCCAGAAATCCCTGCTTAATATATAATCAGTATATTTTTCAATTTTATTGCTCATTTCATCTGTACTATAATTCAGGCTGGATCTTGAATGTTGAGGAGTGAGAATTTTCATAAGGCGTGGAACAGTCAGAAATTTCACTAACAGCGGCAGTATGGTTGCCAGCGAAAATATCCGAAAGAAGAGCAGGATCTCCCCAGGAGAATTAAAGTTTGATCGAATCTTTTTAATGAGTTGCATGATGAGAATCTGTCTTGCTGAATACCTCAACCTGATTGATGCAAATAATATGACTTTTTTCAGATAAGACTATCTTCAGAAATAATATCACATCCGGTCTGATATGGGGGATACTGTTACGCCTGATGCAGAATTCCGGGCTATGATGATCTTTATTAAGTTGGGAAGAGATAAGATGTTTGCTATTAGAGGGAGAATTATTGCGAGTTAACATACCGGAGAAACAGCAAAACGTTTTCCCGTACCCATGGTTAGATCCTATTGTCTAATTATCTGCATGATAACGGCCTATTTGCTCTATAAGAGAGACAAGAGTCTCTGGCTGTCTATATATGTCCCTCCCATTTAATAGTTCAAAGCCCTGAACTTGCCGGACCAGTTTTCCATAGGCCTGGAGCTGGTTCCGTGAAACCTCTTTACTTGTTGCCAATACGGCCTGCTTCAGCAATCTCCTGTATACTTCCATCTGGCTTAGCGGGGATATCCGGCTATTAGTGTTTAAATCTTTTTTAACAAAAATAATTACATCCGGCCTGAGATGAGGAATGAATGAATCAGGGATGATATGCGTTATGTCAAGCGGCATCTTAAACCCTGTTTCAGAGGGGAAATTATCTTTATTAACGGTATGAAGAAAACGCCCGGCCAGGACCCTGTCTACATTTAAAGTTTTTGCCAGTGAATGAGCAAAGATCTCGCCGTTTATCTCCTCAAGTAATACCACATCATCGGAGACATATTTAGATCCCGCAGAGATCAAACAGAGAGTTGAGGTGGTCTTTCCACTCCCACTGTCTCCTGAAATCAGGTAGCCGACTCCATTGCAGAGAAGAGCAGCAGAGTGCAGGGAATAGAGCGAGTTATATTTCAGGTTCTCTGATATGGGGGCGCCAATAAGTGAAAAGAGACATGCCGGATCATTCAAAGATTCTTTCATGATAAAACCTTTGGCTCTTCTGATAACCGGATCAAAGTGAATGACGGAACCGTTTTTTAACGTATAATAACTATCCGAACCATTCCTGTAACAGGTTATGTCCGCAGCATTCAGTGTTTTTATTGCATTAGGCGGAACAGGCGGAGGGTCTCTCCTTATGGAAAGGTCATATGTTAGGGGCTTAATATGCGGTCGCAGTTCCCCGGCATAAAAAAAATTCAGGTAGTCTGATACCCTTGAATAAAGATGCTGATCACAGGTTAGATGTATGTTTACTCCCTGGATTATGAGTGAAGTCTGTTTCAATGATATTCCGATCTATCTGAAACCCAGAGGACACCTTCGACGGTTACCATCACGTCCGCCTCTTGTACTTGTAGGTGAACTGGAACCGTGAGACCCCAGATCATTAAACCACTTTGTTATTTCATCCAGTCTTTCCTTGTGCTTAAACAGTACAGGCTCCACAAATGGTTTTTTCTTTGCCACAATAATCACCTCATTTCACTAAAAAGATCTGACAGCAAAGCGGTCTTTTCTTCTGCTTTATCAGATTGTTAATACCCTTTTCCTTAAAATATAATTAATCCTTCTTTTTCCAGATCCCTCATTAAACTGACTACGCTTGCCGTTGATCTTTCCACCGTGACGTCGTATTCACATGCAAGTTTTTCAGCAATTGCCACCGGGTGCTGGCATTCATCCATAATCTGCCAGATCCTTAATCCCGTCTCGTTTAAATTAAAGTAATATCGGGTGTCCAGGTTTAAAAGTACTGCACCTTCATCCAATTCTGTGCAGACAACAGATGGATTCTTTTTCATATCCGGCCCCGCATTTGCCATAAAAAAGCAATTATCTTGCCACCTTATAACATCATGAAATTGAAGAAATTATAAAATGTGATCTACTGATAAGTGTAAAGCAATCTTAATAAGTGTAAATTAATATGACATCAATAAGGTGCTATACGGTGAGGACATGAGAGGCAGTTATGGCTGGTCTGTCCCTGCGAACTGTTCTTGAACTATAAGTTTCTTAATTCCCTGATCTTCCGGGTCAACAAAGGCACTATCTCGAACAAATCACCGACTATTCCATAGGTCGCGACATTGAAGATCGGGGCTTCGGGGTTTTTATTGATCGCAATTATAATGTCTGATGACTGCATCCCTACAAGATGCTGCACTGCTCCGGAAATACCGCATGCTATATAAATCTTGGGGTTCACTGTCTTGCCTGTCTGTCCGACCTGGTGGCTGTATGAGATCCATCCTTCGTCAACTGCAGCACGCGACGCACCTATAACGCCGCCCAGCGCCTGAGCGAGCTCCTCGATCAGTTTAAAACCTTTCTCCCCTCCCGCGCCCCTGCCACCTGCCACGATAAATTCAGCTTCATGGAGGTTGACGCTGACACCGGACACTTCCTTGACCGTATCAATTACACGCGTCCTCGAAGTGATTTCATCGAACTGCACAGTGATGATCTCTCCGGTCCTGTTCCCGTCATACGTCCCTTTTTTCATGACGCGGGGTCTCACCGTTGCCATTTGCGGCCTGTAATCAGGGCACAGTATGGTGGCCATGATATTGCCTCCAAAGGCAGGCCGCACCTGGAGGAGGTTTTTCGATTCCTTATCTATTTCGAGTGAGGTGCAGTCGGCTGTAAGACCTGTCCTTAGCCGGGCTGCCACACGGGGTATGAAGGACCTGCCTATCGGCGTTGCTCCTGCAAGCACGATCGAAGGTTTCTGCTCATTTATTATTTTTGTGAGAGCTTCAGAGCAGGAGTCGTCGTTGAATTTTTGAAATCTGTTGTCGCTGCAGAGATAAACCCTGTCAGCTCCCCATTTGATAAGCTCCTTTGCCTCTGATTCATCCGCTCCGAGCAGAACCGCGAGTAGTTTTGCCCCGAGTTCATCAGCGAGTCTCCTCCCGGCGCCGAGAAGTTCGAATGAAACTGGCGCCGCCTTTCCTTCACGCTGTTCGGCAAAGACCAGGACATCTTTGTAATCTTTAATCTGAATGCTGGTTGCTTGGCGCTGGCTGCTTTCTTCTGTCTCTATTATTGCGCCTTCAGGACATACCGAGATGCATGTCTTGCAGAAATTGCAGTATTCATTGATGAACGCCTTCCCCTCTTTCATTATGATAGCATCAAAGGGGCAGGAACTCAGACATGTTTCACAGCCTGTGCATTTTTCGACTTTCACAACTATAGGCATTTGATTTCCCTTAATTCATTTATCAGGGCGTTTACCTGTTCTTCAGGAGAGCCCTCGATCATTTTCCTCTCTGCTTTTACCTCAGGAGCAAAGATGTTCTTCACCTGTGTGGGAGAGCCTTTCAGTCCGATATTGTTTTCATCAGCCTGGATCTCGTCTTTGCCCATCTTTTTTATCTCAGTCTTTTTTGCCGCCATTTTTCCTTTCAGTGAGGGCATTCTCGGCTGGTTCAGTTCCTTGACAACTGTGAGCAGTACAGGCAGGGACGATTCCACGACATCATATCCTTCGTCCATCAACCGCTGCACCCTGATCGACCTTTCAGTGACTTCGTCTATTTTCCTGATATATGAAATATGCGGGATGCCAAGGAATTCAGCGGTCTCAGGCCCGACCTGCGCTGTGTCGCCGTCTATTGCCTGTTTGCCGCAGAAGATAATGTCTGCGCCGAGCTTGCGTATTGCCTGGGCAAGGGTATATGAAGTTGCCCAGGTATCAGAACCGGCGAAGGCCCTGTCAGAAAGGAGAACTGCTTCATCAGCGCCCATTGAGATCGCTTCCCTGAGCGCAACCTCAGCCTGCGGCGGCCCCATGGTGAGAACTGTTACTTTCCCTCCGGATTTTTCCTTTATCTGCAATCCTGCTTCAAGCGCGTGCAGGTCAAAGGGATTGATGATGCTCGGCACGCCTTCGCGCATGAGCGTGTTCGTCTCAGGATTTATCTTTATTTCGGCCGTATCCGGCACCTGTTTTATGCATACCACTATGTTCATGTTTGTCTCCTGATCCGAACAAGCCGTAATACTGGTGTTTGCATGTCATGCCCCAAGTTCTTAATCGGGCATCCATGGTTCGACAGCGCTTGTCCTGAGTACGTGTCGCACTTCGACAAGCTCAGTGTGACTAGTATCGAAGGGCTCACCACGACAAGTGTCACCCTCAGCCTGTCGAAGGGTGATTCCCGCCTTCGCGGAAATGACGATTTATACGATTGGTTATGATACTGTGCATATTAATAATGTGAAAATAAATTGCTGAGATAAAAAATTACAAATATGATCCCTGCGATCAGCACTGCCATCATCGTCAGGATGGTTTTTTTCTGTCTGTCGAGATTAACAAAAAAAGATTCTCTCAGTTTGGTCTCCAGGGCCTTTATCTTGCTGTCTGCATCGAGAGGCCTCTTATGCAACTCGGTCAGTGATTGCCTGATCTCTCTGAAAAACTGCTCGTGCTTTTCTGTTAATTTCATTATATGGGAATCATTATCCTGCAGGACAGCGATCGTCTGCTCGTGGGCTGATATCATTTTTTTCAGGGATTCATGTGAGCTAAGCACCTGTTCATACGTGCGTGCGATCTCATCAAGTTTTTCCCTGTGTTCCTGATGCAGTCTGGCGCTGTTGGATTCAAAAAGTTTCCTGAGGTCTGAAATGCTTGTTTTCACATTGCCTGTAAGAGCATCTGTCTTTTTTTCAAGATCAAAGAACAGTCCCTTTGCCTGTTCCTCAAACGATATCAGTAAATTGCTTGTGGAGGAAAGCATGTCTTCTATCTCCCTCTTCTTGCTCACTATGTCCGTCTCATTCTGTTTCAGCCGGTCCGGCATTTCGGCCATGGAATCCCTGATGGATTTGAGTTCCTTTATGGACTGGAAGAATACATCCAGTTCATTGTCGAGCTCTTCACATTTTTTACGGACACTGTCTGTTTCATGCCAGTCTTTGCTCATGAGTTACCCCCAGAAATAATTTGTACGATATTATAGACGAGAGGATGATTCAAGCACAATATCCGCTGAATCTGTTCTCTTTATCCTGAAAAATGGTGGACGGTAGGGGATTCGAACCCCCGACCCCAACGTTGCGAACGTTGTGCTCTCCCAGCTGAGCTAACCGCCCTCAACAACAAGCTCTATGCTTACAGCTAACTGCTTTAAGCTTACGGTTAAATTGACCCTTATTCAGGGTTCAGGTATTATAGCATTTGACATATTGAGAGTGTAAAATCATGTCATAAATTCAGCATAATTGTAACCCGAAAAATGCATTCGATAACATATTACAAAAGGTAGAGACGGGCTTGCAAGGTAAACTAAAAAAACGGCTCAACGCCGCGATCATTGCGCTTGTCGCCTTTGCCGTTGTCTTTTTTCTTCTGAGAGGGCCGTATCTTTCCAATTCTATCAAGCGTGTCATTATCCCTGTACTGGAAAATGCAACCGGTGAAAGTGTGATCATCGACAGCGCGGTCATCAATCTTTTCCCTTTTTATATTCAGGCGAAGGGATTCAAGGTATTTGACCGCGAGGGGAACAGACTGCTCTGGATCACAAAGACAAGGATATATGCGGACCTGCTCGGACTGCTTTCAAAAGAGATAAGGGTCAGAAAATTAACGATCAAAGAACCTGACCTCAGTGCCAGTGAAAAGGATATCAGGAGAATTATTGAACATATTAAGAAAAACACGTCGGCTGAAAAAGAACAGAAATATCGCTTTAGTCTCTTGAACGTTGAGCTTGCGGACGGCAAATTCGACCTGACAAACGCCAGGGGAATGAGGACAGCGGGAAGCGGCCTGTTTTTTCAGATGACCACAAAGGATGCTATTTACGCAAGGCTGCGCATTGATGAAGCAGGTGTGAGAGCACCTGACCTGGCCCCGCTACAGG
This sequence comes from Nitrospiraceae bacterium, assembly GCA_003599425.1. Classification (GTDB taxonomy): domain Bacteria; phylum Nitrospirota; class Thermodesulfovibrionia; order UBA6902; family UBA6902; genus SURF-23. The sequence continues at coordinate 12,727 of QZKC01000049.1, forward strand.
GAAAAGTCAGCGGGCGGATCACAATGAAAGAAGACAGAATTGATATAGCGGAACTCAACATAACATCTGCTAAATCATATCTCGACGCCGACGGCTACATCGATCTTGCTCCCGAAGGCGAGCTGAAAGGCGGCAGTTTGTCGGGAAGCGCCGAGATACATGAGGAGGCTTTTCGCCTGTTCTTCGACCTGAAGAGCGGGAAGGACGGGGTCCTTTCATTCAAGGGAAAGGTACTTATAGAGATAGATGGTCCCACGAAGGAACCGCGGTTTACCCTGGATGTAAAAACTGACAGCTCGTTCTATCTCGAATCGCTCATGGAGATGGTGAAGGTAAAGGAAAATATCACGGGAAAACTTTCAGTGAAGGGACAGATCACAGGGACCTACCCTGAGCTCTCAGGTAACGGCAGCGCACAACTCAGTGACGCTATATTGGGAGGCCTTCATATCGATGATCTCGATGGTGATGTCCGGTATGAAAAAAATATTTTTACGTTGAAAGATTTTACCGCTCACACATATGGCGGGGAAATGAAAGGAGTCGCTTCCCTTTCCCTGCCTAACGCAGATTATACAGTTGAGGCGGGCGTCTCTAATATCAGCAGTCCCGAGTTCTTCAGGTTCATCCAATGGGAACCGCCATTCCCTGCAGGGAGGATCGGCGGGAATTTCCTCCTCAAACACATTTATGGAAATGATATGGACATCGTTGCAGACCTGAATTATAAGAATGTTTCCGGCACTGCCGGGAATGTGCTTGACAGGCTGAGTACGATAAAGACAAGGCTGCATCTGAAGGAAAATAACCTGCAGCTTGACAATACCCTTCTTTCCACTGCGGCCTCGACTTTGACACTTAATGGCAATATAGACTTCAGAAATAAAATGATGGGCCTTGCTGTGCAGCTTGACAGCAGGGATATTTCAGATGTCACGGCCCCTTACTATGAAAAATTTATCGCGCCTGCAAAATTCAAAGGCAGTGCCCGGGGGACGCTTGAGGACCCTGAGATATCCGGCAGCCTTGAAACGGGCTCAGGCAGCATACACGGGATGACGTTCACACATGCAGCAGCAGACCTGACCTACAGGATACATTCCCTTTCAGTCCCGAAATTAAACATTACCAGTGGAAGATCATCGTATGACGTATCCGGCACGATTGATTTCAAAAAGGCGGAAGGCCTTTTTTCTTTCGCAGGACCGTTTTACAAAGGCAAGGCCTCGGTCAGGGACGCAGAACTCAAACCGTTCATTTCTGTGTTTTACGAAGATATACCTGTATCCGGCACAGTGAACGGAACAGCTTCATTCACCGGGAGCGCGGAGGATTTTGCAGCCGCGGGAGACCTTGTTATCCGGGACAGCGCAGCCTATGGGCAGCAGTTTGACAAGCTCTCGGTTAAAGCCGGTATAAATCCCGATCATGTGGAATTTCATTCTGTTGACGCGCAGAGGGGAGAATCCCTTGTTCGTGCGAAAGGCAAACTTTTCTATGACAGGAAGTTCACTCTTTCAGCCTCTTCCCGGAAGATCAGCCTGTCTGATGTCGACCAGTTGCAGCGTTTTGCTGTTGGCGGCAGCACAACTCTTGATATACAGGGCTCTGGGACGATAGATAAGCCTGATATCAAATTCTCCGCGAATATAATGGAAGGCACTTTCAGGGGCATGCAGGCCGGGAAGGGGACCATGGAAGGAAGGCTGCAGGACAGGGACCTTTCCGCGCGCGGCATATTCCTTGACGGCCATGTTATTGCCAATGCAAAGGCGTCTCTTTCCCGGGATGTGAAGTGGAATATCGATGCCGATATCCTGAAAGGGAGTTATGACTTTCTCCTTTCGGGTTATCTGAAGAAACCTCCTGAAGACCTGGCCCTTTCCTTTGAAGGAAAGCTCAATGTGAGCGGGGAGGGCGGCAGGATTTCAATGCAGTCGAGATTTAATTATCTGCACTGTGATATCTATGGATACAACCTGAACAATGCAGGCGATATTGTCCTGGAGCTTGCGAACGGTGAGTTATCGATAAAGTCTTTTTCGCTGGCCGGGGATCACGCACGCCTGACCGCGGGAGGGGTGCTTAAGAAGAACGAACAGCTCAATGTGAAGATCAAGGGTAATATGAGTATCTCTCCATTGAAGATACTGTCTGATAAATTCGTAGCCCTGAAAGGGCAGGGCGATTTCGCTGTTGATATTACGGGCCCCTGGGACAAGCCTGATGTTACCGGGGAAATCAATATGCATGACGCAGTGGCATCGCTGACGGAATATCCCTATAAAGTAGGGCCGGTGAACGGCACCGTTTTTTTGCAGAAAGACAGGTTTACATTTGATTCAGTGAAGACTGCTTTCGGGGGCGGCAGCATCACGATATCAGGGGTCGGATACCTCAAGGGCGTTTCGGTCAAGAGAGTTTTTCTTAATTCGGAATTTTCGGGGATCACTCTAAGGCCGATGGATAAAGTCAGTGCAACCGTTGACGGGAGACTGTTTTATGAAAAATCCGGGAAGGGTTCCTCCCTTACCGGCAATCTCGACATAAAGAAGGCGCGATATGAAAAAAACATTGACTGGAATAAATGGCTTGTAAATGTCAGGGACATGAACAGAGAAACGGTGCGTTACCCGGCTTTTCTGAAGGACACAGAGTTCAACGTTTATATTTCCGGTTCCGATAACATCACCATTGCTAACAATATTGCGAAAACGCCTGTGGAAATAGCCCTTACCCTTACCGGGACGATTGCAAGGCCCGGACTTATTGGCAGGGTCGTGTCGAAGGGCGGGAAAATATATTTCAGGAGCAATGAATTTACCATCCTTGAGGGAAGCAATGTGGATTTTATCGATCCGCACAAGATCGTCCCGGTCTTCCACATCCTCGCGGAGACATATGCTGATGAATACTATGTAAAACTGAACCTGGACGGCGCGATAGACAAATTCACTTTATCGTTGTTTTCCGACCCTCCGCTGAACGAGATGGAGATACTCAATCTCCTGACATTCGGCCAGGCCAGGAGAGAATCAAAGGGGATAGAGAGCGGTTTGGCCGCAAGCGAAGCAGCATCAATATTGACGGGGGGGCTTCAGGACGTGGTTCAGGAGCAGTTCAGGAGCATCACCGGATTTGAGCGGTTCAAGATCGAACCTAACACTACGTCAACAGGAGGCCTGGTCCCGAAAATTACCATAGGAAAGCGCCTGTTCGAAGATAACCTGTTCGTTATATACACCACATCTTTCGGGACCACGGAAGAAAGCATCATCAAGCTCGAATACAGGATCGACAAGAATATTTCCCTTGTCGGATCCAAGGACGCAATAAACAGTATTGGCGGAGACGTCAAGTTCAGGTTTGAGTTTAAATAGATCAAAGAGAAAATAGACAAATGCAAAATGACAAGGGAAAAATCCAGAAATTACCACCATCATCTTTTGTGTCCTCGACAATTTATGATTTTTAATCAAAAGAATTCTTCAAAGCTCTGCTTCGGGTTTTCCTCAAATCCCTCCCCCTTGACGGGTGAGGGTGAGGGTGGGGGTGACTTTGAACTTATTTTCACCCTCCCCTTCATCCCCTCCCGTCAAGGGGGGGGAGATACCTCGCAGATTGCTGTGGGATTGTTCATTTTTTTTATTTTTATTTTCCTCTGTTTCATCTCTCCTGCTACTGCCTCTGATTCGGCTCCCATAATCCGTGGCATTGAAGTAGAGGGACTGACCCGCATGCCTGATGGAGAGCTAAAAGACATCATCTGCTTCAAGCCGGGGGCTTTGCTTGACAGGGAGGCGCTCAAAAACGGCATCAGGAGGGCCTTTGCAACTGGTATCTTTTATGACATCCAGGCTGTATCCGTTCCACATGAAGACGGTATCATACTGAAATATGTGGTCAGTGAAATACCACTGGTGCACAAGATAACCATAGAGGGGAATCAGGAGATATCAAAAAAGCACATTAAGAAGTTGATCCCATTCCGTGAAGGAGAGGGCTTCAGGGAAGAGTATCTGGACAAAACAAAGAAAGACCTGCTCAATTTTTATGCGCTGAAGGGTTTCCCCAATGCATCTGTTTCCGTGGATGCCGGCCGTTCTGAAAAGGAATCCCGGATCGATATCTTTGTCCGTATTGAGGAGGGCCAGCCACTCTTGATCACCTCCATTGACATACCTTCCGATATGCGCGAGATGCTGAGGGTCTCTGAAGGCGACATATTTGACAGGGAAGTCCTGGATAAAGAGATAAAGAGAATGAAGGCTTACCTGAGGAAACAGGATCACATTCATCCCGTTATCGGCCCTTATACGTTCAGCAACGGAAAGCTTGCCATTCCTGTCAGGAAAGGGCAAAGGCTTGAGATGGTCTTTGAAGGGAATACGGCCGTAAAGACCAAAAAACTCCGGAACGAGGCCCCTTTTTTTGAAGACGAAGATATAACGGATGAGAACGTGCAGGAAGCGATAGACCGTATGAGGAACCTTTATCTTGCCACGGGACATTATCACGTTCAGATCGCGGCAGGCATCGAAAGCTCGGATGATGTTGTAAAGATCACGTTTATCTTTTTTGAGGGCAGAAAGGTCACATTGAAAAGGATATTCTTCGAGGGGGCCACTATTTCAGCCGATGTCCTCAAAAATATTATTCCGCTTGAGGAGGAGAAGCCATATGACGACACGCTTCTGGAACCCTCAAGGGAATCAATCATCAGGTTCTATAATGCGCTCGGCTATCTCAAGGCTGATATAACGGAGACCGAAACAGAAATTCAGAAAGACGGCAGCGAAGTGAACCTGACGCTGAAGATCAGTGAAGGCCCCCGGACGAGGATCACGAAGATAGATATCGACGGCAATGAACACATCAGCACTTCTGAAATAAGAGATGCACTTCAGTTCAGGGAAGAGGCGCCGTATAACGTTGTTGATATAGGCGACGCGAGATACGCGATCCTTTCGCTCTACACCAGGCTGGGCTACATAGACGCCCATGTTGAAGTGGACAGCACTATAGAGGATGACAGGGCTTTTTTAAAGTTCAGGATAAACGAGGGCAAGCTGTCAGTTATCGGAAAGATCATTTACAGCGGCAACATAAAGACAAAGACCAAGATCATAGACCGTGAGTTCACGGCAAGAGAAGGCGACACATTCAATTATGATGAACTGCTGAAAATAAAACAGCGTCTTTACAAACTCGGCATATTCAGCGAAGTATCTATCGACCCTCTCCATCCGGAAGAGGGCGGGGATGGAAAACTGGTAAGGGACCTGCTTGTCTCCGTGAAAGAGGGGAATGCCGGTTCTGTTGAAGTGAGCTTAGGATATGGCGACTACGAGAAGTACCGGGGAGCTCTTGATATCAATTACCGCAATATCGGGGGCTATAACAGGCAGGCTGGTTTCAAGGCCGAAGCGAGTTCTGTCGAACAGAGATATGTTTTAAGCTTCAGGGAGCCGTGGCTCTTCAACACACCCAATCTTCCACTCAATGTCCTTGTGATAAGTGAAGACACGGAATCTGTGAACATAGACACGCGTGAAGTAATCTACAATATCAACAGGCTGAGTTTTGTCATTGGGGTAGAGCGAGAAATACACAGGAACTGGAAGGCGGCGCTGAATTATGAATATTCATTTGTCAAGACAAAAGATGTAGCCCCCGGCGTGGTGCTGAGCAGAGAAGACACCGGCACCCTTGGCATCGGGAGCATTTCCCCTTCTCTCTTCTACGACACACGAGATGACCCGTTTGATCCGGCGTCGGGCTCCCTGCACGGTATAGTCGTGAAGCTTGCGTCGAGGGCGCTGTTTTCAGAAAGTGAGTTTATAAAGGGGACGTTCCAGAGCTCCTGGTTTTTCCCTCTGCCGAAGAAGGCCGTCTTCGCCTTTTCCCTGAGGGGAGGAGTGGCCTTCAGTTATGACAATATTAAAGAGCTTCCCCTCGTCGAGAGATTTTTTCTTGGCGGGAGGACCACGGTAAGAGGATACAACAACGATACCCTCGGGCCCAAAGGCGCTGACGATACACCGACCGGAGGCAATGTCTATGGACTGATAAACGGAGAATTCAGGGTTCCCATCAGGAAAGGGTTCAGTCTCGTGACGTTCCTGGATGCGGGAAATGTCTGGCAGCTTTTTGAAGATGTTAACGCTGAGCTGAAATATACAGCAGGGATAGGGTTGAGGTACAAGACTCCCGTCGGGCCGGTCAGTATTGATTACGGACACAAAATGAACAAGGAGGAAGGTGAAAGTTCGGGAGAGCTTCACTTCAGTTTCGGACATGCGTTCTAAGAAAGTCAGGAGTGAGGAGACATGGGTGAGGGGTCAGGGGTCAAGAGGCAGGAGCATTAATAAGATCATTATCCTGTCGCTGATCGCTGTAAGCTGTTTGCTGACTGCTTATTGTTACGCTGAGGTCCTCGAACGTATAGTTGCCGTAGTGAACAGGCAGGTGATCCTTCTGAGTGAACTGGAGGAGGCATACCAGTCAGCAGTAAAAGTTGACGGGACCGTGACAGGAGAGAAAGTCCTGAGCGACATGATCGACAGGATGCTGCTTCTGGAACAGGCGCGGAGACTGAGGCTGGGGGCCTCTGATGAAGACGCTGCTGATGATGTATTGCTCAAGCAATACGTCGAGAGAAGGATAAAATCGTTCATTTATATTCCGCTTGATGAGATCGAGGCATACTATAAACAGAAAAGGGAACAGTTCGGGAAGGACGAGTTCTATGAGGTCAAGGATGAGATCGAGGACAAACTTGTGGACCAGGCGCTGGATAAGAAGCTTGCTGAGCATATTGAAGAGCTCAGAAAAAAGGCATCCATCAGGATACAGCTTGAATAGGGAGTAGATATTGGGGCTCTGCCCCAAACCCCGGCCTGTCCTTCCGACGGAATTACTTTCTTTTACCAAAAAAGAAAGTAATCAAAGAAATTGGCCCCCGGAGATTTTTTAACGGCTTTACGCTCGGTTTAAAGGGCAGTGATCAAACTCGTCCCGATAGATCGGGACTCAGACAGTGATCACTGCTTTTCCTTTACCCCTTCGCTATAAGCCTAAAATCTCCAAAGGGATCTGAGAGAATAACCCCATTGATTGTTTCCGGACTGCAAAGAAGTACGAGCGTTAAAAATTGAAGATTGTTCGACCCCGAAACTTCGGGGGAGTTTCTTCAATTTAGCGAGTACAACGAAACAGGCCGACAAAGAAACAATCACGGGGCGGTCTTTGTTGGTTACTTATTTGACCGCGCAAATAAGTAACCTGGGTTTGGGGCGGAGCCCCATTTTTTCCGTCATTTTTCTCTTGCCTTCTTTTCAACCCAGCGGTAAAATTATCTCACGCTCTTAAGACTTCTTACTCTTTGTGCAGCGGGGGCAAATCCTGTACATGAGCGGGCTTTTGGCAAAAAGGAAATCAATTAATAAGTTTGAAGGTCATTTTTTTCAATATTGTGA
>QZKC01000018.1 GCA_003599425.1 Nitrospiraceae bacterium
TTGTTCCATAATTGCCTCCTTCTGTTAGCTTAACAGCTATCAGAGTATAAGGCAATTTAATCGTTTTTGTAAATATCCAACTTATATGTCGCAGACCCGTGTATTAGTGTATTATCGTGCCTTTACCCTTGTCAGCCTCATTGAATTGAGTATGACCGCGAGGCTCAACCCCATGTCTCCGATACCGACGGCTACCCACAAATTGATAAGTCCCAGCGCTGCAAGAACAGTGAAACCACCTTTGATAAGTATTGCTGCCGTGACGTTCTGTTTTACGATCTGCATCGTCTTTCTGCTCAACGATATGAGATAGTCAATTCCGGACAGGTCGTCGTGCATCAAAGCGATATCCGCAGTCTCTATTGCGACATCAGAGCCGATAGAGCCCATTGCTATCCCGACGTTGGCAACAGCAAGCGCCGGGGCATCATTCACTCCGTCGCCTATCATGGCAACATGGCCTGACCGGTCTCTCAGGGCTTCAATGACCCTCACCTTGTCTTCAGGCAGGAGCTCCGCATGATATGCGTCTACCCCGGTCTTCCCGGCCAGAGAAGCTGCAACTTTTTTATTGTCGCCGGTGAGCATTTCAGTCCGGATATTTGCCTTTTTCAGATGGGAGATGATCACTGACGCATTATCCCTGACCCGGTCTTCCAGCATGATGGCGCCAAGGGGTTCATGCTCTCCTGCAATGAAGATCGTGGTTTTTCCCTCATTTTCAAAACCCGATAAAGCGGCCTTATATGAAGCCGATCCTGATGGTGGCCTGATGGAGAGATCATCAAAAAGGTTTTTCGAACCCGCGTAATATGTTTTGCCGCTGATGAGAGCTTCCAGGCCTTTTCCTTTTATGGCCCTGAATCTGGATGGTTCATGCAGCGGTACGTTTTCAGCATATGCTTTTCTCAGTATCGCTTTTGCTATGGGATGTTCTGAACGTTTTTCCAGAGATGCGGCAATGGTGAGCACTTCATGTGTCGAGCGGCCGTTGAATGCGAGGATGTCCACGACCTCAAGATGCCCCCGTGTCAGGGTGCCTGTCTTATCAAAGGCGCATGCTTTCACCCGGCTCAGCTCCTCAAGGAACGTGGCCCCCTTGATCAGTACGCCGTGCCGGGCAGCGCTTGTTATTGCGGAGACCATGGCGACCGGGGTTGAAATGGCAAGAGCGCAGGGACAGGAAACGACAAGGAGCACAAGAGCGCGGTAAAACCATATGTTCCAGTCCTGCCCCAGAATAAATGCAGGCACCATAAATATCATAAAGGCAAGCGCAATGACTGATGGAGTGTAATAGCGGGCGAATCTATCGATCAGTTTCTCGGTCCCGGATTTTTTTCTTTCGGCCTCCTTGACGAGTTTGATAATTTTTGCGAGAAGTGTCTCTTCGGACTTCTTTTCTACGACCACCTCAAGATAGCCGTCCTCGTTCAAGGTCCCGGCAAAAACTTCATCTCCTTCTATTTTATCAACGGGCGCCGATTCCCCTGTAAGGGTTGACTCATTTACAGATGAAAGCCCCAATGTCACTTTGCCGTCAAGAGGGATCTTTTCACCGGGACGTATAACGATAATACTGCCCGGTTCGATTTCATGGACATGCAGTTCGACCTCTGTGCCTTCTTTTTTAACCCTCGCCTTTTCAGGCGCCAGGCTTAAGAGCCGGCGTATGGACCGTTCGGCATTTTCTGAGGCGTACTTTTCCAGGGATTCGGCGACAAAAAAAAGGTAGATAACTGCTGCTCCTTCTTCGCCATGCCCTATGAAAAAGGCTCCGAATGCGGCAATACTCATGAGGCAGTTCATGTCGAGATGCAGATTAAGGGCGGAACGGGCAGCTTTCCTGAAAATATCTATTCCGGCAGCAATGGTCACAGCAATGAACATGAGCAGCGAAGCCGTATGATAGGGAGTAAGGAATTTCACGGTAATCCCTGCTATAAGGATTAAGCCTGCCGCGATGGCAGTTATTAGCGCCTGACGTTTCCAGAGGGGCGGTTTTTCTTCAAAGAAATCAACCGCACAGCAGGAACATGTCCTTTCTTCTGTATCGCATGCGCCTGGGATCTTGTCAGGAATATTTTTCATTATCTGCTTCTTCATTCATAATTTTCAATTCGTAATTTTCACTTGTTCTGTCATTCTCTTGTAACATACAATAATCGCGGCTGTCAAAGCTATGATCAGTGTCAGTTGTTAGTGTCGGTGTTTAGTCGTTACTGACGCTGTCACCATTCACTGACACTTGGTGAAAGACGCCGAAACTGGTAAAATATGGAGTGTTATTTCACAGGAAATTCATGAGTTGTATGGTATAAATATATTCAGATGATCCAGTTAATCACGAAACGATTGTTACCCTTTAGTATGCTATTGTTTATCTTATTCTCAACTCCTGCCTCATACGGAGAGAGCAGGGAGCTGAACATCATCTATACAGGAAGCCTGCAGGGAGAACTGGAGCCATGCGGCTGTTCACCAAAGACGGATTTCGGTGGCGTTGCAAGGCTTTCAGGTTATCTGAAAGAGCACAAAGAGGAGTTGTCTCCCCATCTTTTGGTCGACGCCGGCAATTTTGCAGGTGATGATACACCACAGGGAAAACTGAAAACAGAGACCCTGCTGAAAGTTTATGGGATTATCGGATATGATGCCGTGGCCTTCAGTGCACGGGAAAAAGCGGTGCAGGATCTCGTTGCGGAAATTTCGCACACGAACAAGATCAGTGTTGTCTCAGGATCATCTGGACACGCAGGGGCGGTTTCAGTTAAAAGAGGCAATGCAGATATTCTTATAAGCACAGATCCGCAGTTGCATGCGTTGGATAAGATAAATATACTCGTAACTGATATACAGGTCTCTGATGCCCAGGCCATGAAGCATTGGGATGTTATCATACTTTCTTCAGGAGAAAAACTTGAGGAACCTCTCAAAAAAGAAAAGAGCATTATTGTTTCCGGCTATCCGAAAGGCAAAGAGGTCGGGATACTCAGTCTGCATCTTGATGATTCGGGGAAAATAAAGGGATATAAGCACAGATGGCAGCCGCTGGGGAACGATATCAGGGAAGATACAGAGGTCCGTAAGGTTTTGCAGGAATATGATGCACGCGTTGCCCGGCTGTATAAAGAAGCCGAAACTGTTGTCTCAGAGATAAATTATCTCGGAATAAGTTCATGTACAGAATGTCATCAGCCTTTTGCTGAAATCTGGGGAAAGAGCCGTCACGCAGGGGCCTTTGCGAGTCTCGAAAAAGTTGAAAAGGCATCAGACCCGGAGTGTATAAAATGTCATGTTGTAGGGTTTGGAGAAGCAGGGGGATTTAACAGTATGAAAACAACACCGGGGCTTGCAAACGTTCAGTGCGAGGCGTGTCATGGCGCGGGAAAAGAGCATCTCGCAAATCTTGAACTGCCTCTGAACCCCGTTACAGTCTCGGAGTGCCTGAAATGCCACACTGGGGAAAACAGCCCTGATTTCAATTATCCGGTATATCTGGAGAAAATAAAACACTGGTAACTATAAAGGAGGAAAAAATGATCTTTAAAAAAATTATTATTATGCTTGCAGCCCCGGTTTTGCTTGCAGCAACAGTCAACGCGCAGGAATCTCGGCAGGCCAAGGGCATCTATGAAGAGATCCCAGGCTTTAAGAAAACTTTTGACGGAGAGAGCGTAGAGGTCATAGAGTTCTTCAGTTTTTACTGCGGGCATTGCTACGAGTTTGAAAAGGCCATCCCTGTCATCAAGGGCAACTTTCCCAAAAAAATACAATGGAAAAACGTACCTGTCTACTGGGGGCAGGGATCTTCAAAACCAGGCGAGGCCTATTTGCTTGCTGAAGAGGCAGGCAAGGGAGAACAGATGAAGAAGGCGATCTTTGAAGCTTTTTTTATTGAGAAGAGAGACATAGGTGATATCGCTGTGCTGGAGAGTATAGGTGAAAAGGCCGGCCTCGGGTTTGATTTCAGCCGCAGGCTGAGGGCAGGGGACAAGACAAAAGAAGCCAATGCCGCGCTGATCATGATGCAGGCGTACAAGATTGATGAGACCCCGACACTGGTCATTGCCGGAAATCTCAAGGTCAATCCGCATATAGTTGGACATAGTATTGAATCTTTCAGAGATAATGCGATCACTATCATAAAAAGTATATTAAACAGGTAGGGGAGAGGTGATACCCCAAAATGAAAATCCTTGCAATTGAAACTGCTACCCTTGCGGGCAGCATAGCGATACTTGATGACACCACAGGACTTGTCGGAGAGGTCAGGGTTGACGTCAGAATAGCGCATGCCGAGAGATTGATGCCGTCACTTGAATGGCTTCTGAAGACCTCCGGCGTCTCGATCAATGATATCGATGTGTTTGCGCTGTCGATAGGGCCGGGCTCTTTCACGGGACTCAGGATCGGTTTGAGCACTGTAAAAGGTTTGTCGTACGCAACAGACAAACCTATCGTTCCGGTGCCGACACTTGACGCATTTGCGAGAACAATGCCCTTCTGTTCCCGGTTGATATGCCCGATGCTGGACGCAAGGAAGAATGAGGTGTATGCCGCGCTCTACCGGTGGGATGGCAATACCTGTGATAAGATACTGCCTGAAACAGTTATAAGCCCCGCAGAACTGCTTCATCTGGTACATGAGCCTGTAGTGTTCACAGGGGACGGCGCCAGGATGTACAGGGAGGTTATTTCTGAAGGGCTGCAGGAGAATGCTTTTTTTGCCCCTCCATCAAAGATGTCCCCCTCAGCCTCTGCTGTTGCTGAAATAGCAGTGGAGCAAATGAAACAGGGGAAAATTGCGGACCCGGTCAGCCTCACACCTCTTTACATACGGCGATCCGAAGCGGAAATACGTTGGAAGGGATAACGGTAAGGAAAATGCTGCCTGCCGATCTCGCGCAGGTACATGCTCTTGAAACTCTCTGCTATTCATCCCCCTGGTCCATGAGTTCATTCCGATACGAACTGGAAAACAGGGACGCGATCCTTCTGGTGGCGCTTTATGGGGGCCGGATCATAGGGTACGTTTGTGTTCGTACAATACTGGACATGACCCACCTGCTGAACGTCACCGCATCACCGGAATTCCGGCGTCAGGGCATAGGCAGTATCCTTTTACATGATGCGTTTAATGAGCTGAAAAAGAAAAAACCCGGGGCAAAGATCACACTCGAGGTTCGGCAGTCGAATGCTGCAGCCATAAGTCTGTATGAAAAGTTCGGATTCAGGGTCACCGGTAACCGGAAGGGATATTATCAGAAACCTGATGATGATGCACTGCTTATGGAAATGACTTTGACAGGATGATTGGGAATAATAAGCTGATAGCTATCAGCAATCAGCTAAAAAAACAGACTCCTGATTGCTGAATGCTGACTGCTGATCGCTTTATAAAACCTAAATAAGCAAAACTTAACAATTTATAATAATAATAAATTTGACAATCCCCCCCCTGTTGTAAAAAAGTAGATAGGCTGAAATACGGCCGCCTGCAGATATTGAAAAACCTGCCTTTTTCCATACCCGTTATGGCTGCCAGAAGGAAACAGAGTGGCTAAATCAAGATACGAAACCGGCATTGTCAAATGGTACGATGACTTTAAAGGATGCGGCATTATCCTATGCGACAGGGGGGGAGAGGTTGATGTCCATTACAGCGCGATCCTGTGCGGTGACGGGGATTGTGTATTAAAAGAGGGAAACCGGGTCCAGTTCATTATTTTCAAGGGGCTCAAAGGCCCCCAGGCGCAGGATGTAATGGTAATGGATGAATAAGACCTGAGCATATGCTCATGGTATCTTTTTCATGGGTTCTCGGTTATAATTTTGCACAGGAGGTGGATCATGCAACTTTTTCTTTTCCTTAGCTTGCTCCATGTTATTTTTTATGAATAATATGGACTACCCGGTACAGGCGACAACGGTAAAATTTCTTTTCCTGCTGTCCCATTTGAAGCATTTCATATCATGAACTTTCCTTTCCCTCACTGAAATTACTATATGGAGGGCTTCAGGAAATTCAGGCTCTCCGAAAACGGTCTGTGCCGCTTTGTCTTCTTCTGAAAAATACGATTCGTGCTCAGGATGGGAATGGTAAAATGCGAGCACTTCTTCCCCTTTCCCTTTTGCGGCGGAAACGATCCTCTCAAACTCTTTTCTGTCTATCACATATGCAGTGCGCGCGTCTCTCGGATATCTGGAGGGGTCTTCTGCGTGGAGTCTGTTCTGGATATTCTCGCAGGCGTGTACTACATGAGAATGTTCATCTCCTGTGATTATCCCGCAGCATTCATAGGGATATGTTTCGGCAGCGTGGCGAGATATTTCCTCTATAGTTTTTTTTGACAGGAATATCATACGATTCCTTTTTACTAAGAACTACATTATGAAAGCCACTTTGTTTGTCATTCCTGCGGAAGCAGGAATCCAGAAACATTAAAGAAACACTGGATTCCGGGTCAAGCCCGGAATGACAGCTATGAGGCTTTATTAACGTAAATTATCTGTGAAATCTGCGCAATCTGTGTATAGTTAAATCTCATGGCTCAGATACCTGTCTCCTCCGTCAGGGAAGATGACGACAATTACCCCTTCCTCAAGTGTTCCGGCAATGCGCATCGCACCTGCGAGCGCGGCCCCGGATGAGTGGCCGACGGCTAATCCCTCAACAGTGGTGATCTTCCTGACCATATCATATGCCACATCTGTATTTATATATATCGTCTCATCCGGAAATGCAGGGTCATAAATGCCGGGGACTATGGAACTTTTAATGTACTTGAGCCCTTCTATCCCGTGCATCGCATCATCCGGTTCTATAGCGATAACCCTGACAGCAGGGTTGAACTCTTTCAGCGCCTTGCCTGTCCCCATTATGGTTCCTGTTGTGCCGAGTCCTGCGAGAAAATGCGTTATCCTGCCTTTTGTCTGCTCGATGATCTCCGGCCCTGTTGTCAGGTAATGTGCCCTCCAGTTCGATGGATTATTATACTGGTCCGGCATATAATATTTTTCAGGTTCATTGTTATATATGTCCTTTGCAAGCTTGATGGCCCCGTCAGATCCTTCAAACGGGCTTGAATAAACGATCTCCGCTCCAAAACCCGCAATGATCTTCTTGCGCTCAATGCTCGCATTCTTTGGCAACACGATCCTGGCACGGTATCCCTTGACTGCCGCGATCATGGCATAAGCAATGCCAGTGTTGCCGGATGTGGAATCTATGATTATTTTATTCCTGGTGAGGATGCCGGACTCCTCAGCATCCTTTATCATTTGATAGGCTGCGCGGTCTTTGACAGAGCCGCCCGGATTGTAACATTCGAGCTTTGCGTATATTTTCACGTTGACGGGGATCCCTTCTGTAACCCTGTTCAGACAGAGCAGGGGCGTCCTGCCGATCATATCGAGGATGCTGTTTTCTGATGTATCAATGATTTTTCTGTCGGATATCATATTAATACCAGTGTAATCAGCTTCTCTCTGTGTCTTTGTGCCTTTGTGCCTCTGTCACTTCCTCAAACAGCCTTGTGCTCAGATACCGTTCTCCGCTATCACAAAAGACAGTTGCCACTTTTTTCCCTTTGCCGAGTTTTTCCGCGGTCTTCAGTGCTGCAAAGAAATTCGCTCCGGATGATATGCCGCAGAGCACACCTTCTTCTCTCATCAATTTCTTTGCTGTCTCATACGCATCGTTATCAGAGACCTTAATGATCTCGTCGATGATGTCCCTGTTCAGAACCTCCGGGATGAAACCGGCGCCTATCCCCTGTATCTCATGAAGCCCTGCCTTCCCGCCGGACAGTACCGGACTGCCTGACGGTTCTACGGCAACGATCCTTACCCTGCTGCCGAGTTCTTTTTTCAGGACTTCTCCGACTCCCGTGATGGTGCCGCCTGTCCCGACCCCGGCGACAAATGCATCGATATCAGGCAATTGCCTTAATATCTCCTGTGCGGTTGACTGTCTGTGAGCTTCGGGGTTCGCAGGATTTTTGAACTGCTGAGGCTGAAAGAGCATTTTCTGACGCGACACCTCCTCTGCCTTTTCAACTGACCCTGTCATATCACGGCTGCCTTCAGTGAGAATAAGTTCTGTGCCGAAGGCCTTCAGTAAATTTCTTCTCTCCATGCTCATTGTCTCCGGCATGGTGAGCATGAGCCTGTATCCTTTTGCAGCGCAGATAAATGCGAGGCCGATCCCGGTGTTGCCGGATGTTGGCTCTATGATGGTATCGCCAGCCCGTATCTTTCCCTCCTGTTCAGCGGACTCTATCATTGAACGGCAGATCCGGTCCTTGATGGATTTGCACGGGTTGAAGAACTCAAGCTTTGCATAGATCGCTGCTGAATTTTCCGGAACGAGTTTGTTGATCTTCACCATCGGGGTATTGCCGACGAGGTCCAGGACGGTGTCAACAGGGTCAGAATAAAAAAAAGGTTTGTTCATAGTTGCAATAATGGCAAGACAAAACAGATTTAATAATAATCAGGATTTATGTACAGCATGAATTGAAATGTATTATAAATAAGCGGGGGGAGTTTTTACCACGCAGAAAAAATCACTGGCCGGTCCCTTTTTTCAGTTCCTCAAGTTCAGCTTTGAACATTCGTAAATTTTCTTCATCTTCAGATAATGCAATGGCCTTCGCAAGATATCCTTCAGCCTTGCTGTCTTCGCCTTTTGCGTTGTATGCCAGATAAAGATTGTGATGAACAGTTGCTGCTCCGTTTTTTTCAGACGTACCGTACTGAATAGCCTTTTCATACTCTAAAACAGCTTTGTCATCATCCCCATTCTGATAGTGCTCAACCCCGATATCATTATGGATATTGAAAAGATTTGTCCTGAATATTATGTCCTCCGGCGCTTTTTCAGCGGCTTTGTTGTAATACTCAAGGGCGCTTTCCCATTTTTTCAGCCTTCGGTAAGCATCCCCGATATTAGAGTAATAGATCGGATATTCCCTTATGGATAAGGCTGTCTTGTACTGGTCAATGGCCTTGGAATATAATCCCTGACCGAAATAAGCATTGCCGAGGCTGTTATAAGTAAGGTCATCTTTGGGATTTAATTCAATGGCCTTCCTGTAATACTCCAATGCCTTGTCCCAGTCTTTAAGCTTACCGTAAGCATCCCCGATATTGGCATAATAAAGAAAATTATTTGGTTCAAGCTGGATGGTCTTCTGGTAGCAATTGATCGCTTCTTCGTATTTCGCGGTAGAGTAATATGCAACCCCAAGGCCATTATTGGCCAGAACGTCATCCGGATTGATCCTTACCGCATTCATGTAGTATTTAATTGCCTCATCCCACTCACGTTTTGCGCTGTAGGCATCAGCTATGTTCGCGTTATAAATAAAACTGTCAGGGTTGTCCTGAACAGCCTTTTTATAATGTTCGATGGCCTTGTCGTATTCGCCTTTCATATAGTACACGACCCCGATTGCGTTCTGGGCGGAACCATACTCGGGGCTGATGTCTATTGCCTGTTCATAGTAATCTATGGCTTTATCCAGCTCGCCTTTGAGTCTGTATACATCTCCAATATTTGTATAGTAAATATGGCTTGGATTCATTGATATGGCGCTCTTGTAGTTTTCGATCGCTTTGTCATAGTTCTTCTTGAGAGCATACGCATTTCCAAGGCTGTTGTTTACCAGGTCATCATTCTTGGTATTTATTCTCAGAGCTGTTTCATAGTTCTCAATGGCTTTGTCCAGATCATCCAGCCTGACGTATGCATCACCAACATTGGAAAAATAGATCCATTCCGGCTTGATCTTCAGCGCCTGCTGGTACTGTTCTAACGCCTTGTCATGTTGTCCCGCTGCGTAAAAGGCGTTCCCCAGATTATTGTAGGCAGCATCATCATTCGGGTTTTGTCTTATTGCTTCTGTATATTTTTCAATATCCTTGTTCACGGTATCTCCTGTGTGCTTTTATTTGATAAAGATTTTGTTCTCGCGGCTATAACTTCTTTTGCCGACTGCTTGATTTTATCAGTGATCTCATTCATGACGTCGTTCAGTTTAGGCTCTGACAGGCCGATCAGAGGCTCGGCAATATTATGCGCTGCCTGAAGGGGCTCTATACCTTCCACCTCATCGTATTGACATTTATTGACAAGGACCCAGAAAATTGTAACATTCTTTTGGTTAGCGGCTTTGATCAGCGGGGGCAGTTCATTTTCCTGAATAAATTCTGAAGCAATAAAGTCCTTACTGACAAACAGGACAGCGATATTAGTTGAATCGAACTTCCCTTTAATTACCTTCCTCCATTCATCACCCGGCTTGATCAACTTGTCATACCAGACCTCGATCGATTTGACAGGCGCGAGCATTATTTTGAGTTCCTCCACCCATTTTTCATCCTTGTGACTGTAGCTGATCACGATCTTGGCAGTAGTTGCTCTTGGGTCCAAAGGCAAGGGTTGCTTAGGTGTCTCCGGTTTACGATCCTCTTTTGCTGGCCTGGAATACTGCGGTACTGGCGGTTTATCAATTCCAGGCTTGCGGACCTGTTCTGATCCGCGTGATTCACGCTCCTTCACCATCTGGTTCTGCTTGTCTTTTTCCTGCTGCTCCTGGGTCTGTTCCTTCCGCTCTATCCTCTTCCAGTCTTTTTCAAAGGTTACAAGATCAAGGCCGCTGAGCAAACTCATTATCGATCTCACATATTCTATTTGTCTATCGCTTAGCGGGAGATCATGTTTCTCTAATAAATTGCGGGCCTTAATGTAGATGTCTGTCTCAAGCGTCTCTGCAGAACTTCCATAATATTCGCTTAACCTTTCTTGTATATCTCCGATCAGATTTCTTACACACTCTTGCGCCTTCTGATTCACCGGTTCCAGCTTGAGCACTTTCTGATAGGCATCTAATGCCTTTTCCCTTTTTTCAGCTTCCAATGATTCCTGAGCTGAACTCAGTTGCAGGTCTATTTCCCTTTTCCTGTCCCTGATGAATTTACTGCTTTTTGCAATATTGGTTTTGCCTTCTATGGTTCCTATCCTGGCGGGTATCTGTTTGCCTTTAGTCTGTGTCTTGACATTCCTGTGTATGTAATCATATATCTCATCCAGGGAAATATACCCGTCTTTGTCGTGATCGATCTCTTCTGCCTCAAGCCCTTTGATAAAGAAATCTGTAAAGATACCCTGCTTGATATCATCCTTCTCCAGTGCCTCCTGAAACGCCTGTGAGGCAGAAATAACTATTGTCCCCTCTCCCGGCATCCGTTCAAGAGATGAGGCAACTGGTTCAGGGCTTCTCACAGAAAGCCCTGCTGCCCCGCTATAACAGCTATCAATAATAAAGACTGCACGCCTGCAGTCGCTGTTCTCCCTGATGTTTCTGATCGTTTCCATATTGATCGAAGTTGACACCAGCCTGTCAGCGCTGGTGTCCTGGGCTGCAAGGCAGAGCTTTAAGCTTTTATCGAGTTTCCCATGTCCCGCAAAATAAACAAGGACTGTGTCTTCCCCCCCGGCTTCCGTAAAGACCTCTTCAAGCTTTTGCTCGACCCCGGACTTTGTTACCCTGAAATTTTCATCCGGCGTCAGAAGGACAACATCCTCTTTGGAGAAAACCCCGATATCAGGGTCCGTAAGGACTCTGTAGACCTCTGCCGCATCCTTTTTTGCATATGGAAGCTCATTAAACATGGCGCTATCGTATTGGTCAATTCCGATGACAAGAGCCTTGTTCTTTCCTGAGGTCATTCCCTGTTCCCTGAGATCAGCAGAAGAAACATTTAAAGTTGTCGATTAGAAATGTTTTGGATGGAAAAAATATAACATGAGATGTACAGCTTGTCAACGCAAATTTGCAGGCCCAATTTGCAGGCCCGATTTTTCAGATCACCTGTCCCTGTTTTTTAAAGCCAGATATCCGGAATAAAGGATCAGCGCTCCGCCAAGCAACGCAGTGCCTCCCGGAGCCTCCTTCAGAAAAATGAACGCTAATATTGCAGCGCCGACCGGCTCAAAATATCCAAGTATCGCTGCCTCATTTGCCTTTACGCTTTTGAACCCCTGTACATAGATCAGGGGAGCTATTGTCGAATGCAGCAGGGCCATAAGCACAAGATAAAGCAGGGACTGCGAAGTAAGCGGCGTCTGTAAGGCAAAGGGAAAAAGAAGGATAGCCATCACGCTGTTCTGTACGGCGATGACAAAGAGAGCTGTATAGCGTGATGCCAGTGACCGTATAATGAGAACAATGAGAGCATATGAGAAACCGGACAGCGCCCCTGCGATGATGCCTGCCCTGTCATTGTTCCCCGGCGATGCCTCCGCACCAGATGACGGCAGCCAGAGCATCAGCCATAATCCGAGTGAGGAAAGCATGATCGCGATCCATATGGCCTTGTGGCTTTTCTCCTTGAGCAGGAGCGGAGCCAGTACTGCCACGAATATCGGCGCTGTATAATGCGAAAGCACAGCGCTGGCTATTGTTGTGTTCCTGAAAGCAAAATAAAAAAGCAGCAGGTTCACAAGAGAGCAGACTGGAAGCCCGATGTAAAGCATAGTGCGGTGGATACCGTCAGAGGCAGAGATGTTTTTCTTCAACTGCCCGGTCAGTACAAGCAGCGATATCTGAAGCAGCCCGGCAATGCATGATGTATAAAAGACTATGACGTTGTCAGGCAGGCCGATGTTTCTCACAAAGATGCCTAATGAACTCCAGATAAGTATTGCTGTAATGATTTTTATGTAACCCATATTGAAAATAATGAATGCAGAATTAGAAATGTAAAACGAACGGGGCCGAGGCTTCCTTCATGTGACAACCTCACCGCATGCTGTTGTTTTACAGATGCCGCTTCCTTAATTTCTTTTTTAATGCTTCTTCAACAGCTTTTGGCACCAGTCCTGTAACCGAACCTCCAAATGAGGCGACTTCCTTGACCAGTGTTGAAGAGAGAAATGTATATTCATCGCTCGGCATCATGAAGACTGTTTCGATATGGGCGTCCAGGCGCCTGTTCATGAGCGCCATCTGAAGCTCGTATTCAAAATCGGAAATAGCTCTGAGCCCGCGGATGATCGCGATGCTTTTTTTGTTCTTTACGTAATCGACCAAAAGATTGTGAAAAGACTCTACCCGCGCCCCTTTCAGTCCTTTTGTCGAGCTCTTTATCAGCCCGATCCTTTCTTTTGTCGTGAACAAGGGCTGCTTCTTATAGCTTGGAGCTACTGCAATGATGACTTCATCAAATATCTTCAAAGTCCTCTGGATCAGGTCAATGTGCCCGTTGGTCAAAGGATCAAAGGTGCCCGGATAAATTGCTATCTTGCTCATACGTCCTCCTTGTTGCTTACATTATATCCGATAAGCGCAATTATTGATTCCTGCAGGGGTTTGATTAATCAAACCCCTGCGTTTTTTTTTATACACGCTCAGCACTGTATCGCCGTAAATATAATCCCTGATCTTATGCAATGCATCAAACACATCCGGCAGGGCTTTCTTCGCAAAATGCTCTGCAACGATGATCCCGTCACTGCTGAGGATATCTGATGTGCCAAGCGCAGTCATCGCCTCGAATATTTCCTCGGTGTGATATGGCGGATCGAGGAATATGATATCAAAGGTCATCTGGTTTATGGCAGCCCATTCTATAAAAGGCAGGGTCTTTTTCGCGATGATCTTGGTCTTGTCCATAAAATGATATTTGCTCAGTGCTTTTTGAATTTCAACGGCGTTGCTTCTGCCAGCCTCAACGAAGAGCACTTCAGAAGCCCCTTGCCTGAGCGCCTCAATGCCGACAGCGCCTGTACCGGCGTATAGGTCGAGAAAGCGGGAATTCTCCATCCTGCTCCGTAAAATATTAAAAAGCGCTTCCCTGACCTTGCCGCTTGTAGGCCTCAGTGATTTTGAAACTTTACCGCCGGGTCTCATATTTGGTAAATAGTATAGAACAGTCACATGGTAAAGTGGCTTATTTTTTTATGTTATTAATGTTGAAATCTTTTGAATATCGTTTAAAATCTTTACATGCACAACGTGCCCGATATACTGAACAATCTGAAAAAGACCGTACAATACCTTGCTGGTGAGATAGGTTCTCGTGGATATCTGCAGACTGAAGCACTCAGCAAAGCCTCAGAGTATATCCGGGACGAATTCAGCAGCTACGGGTATGCTGTACTTGAACAGCCTTACGAGGTTGAAGGGCGCGCATACAGGAATATTTACACAGAAATAAAAGGCAGCAGGCAGCCGGAGAAGATCCTTGTTGTAGGCGCTCATTACGATACTGTTACCGGCACTCCCGGTGCAGATGACAACGCAAGCGGAATAGCGGGGCTTCTCGAACTGTCAAGACTGCTGAAAGGCATGTCTTCCGCGCTTACCGTACAGTTCGTGGCATTTACCCTTGAAGAGCCTCCGTTTTTCAGGAGCTCATTCATGGGAAGCCAGAGGTATGCGCAAAGTTTAAAACAGAAGGGCACAGACGTTGAGGGCATGATCTGCCTTGAAATGATCGGGTATTTTACTGATGAGCCTGAGAGCCAGCTTTTTCCCCTTCCGTTTCTCAGGTGGAAGTATCCCACCAAAGGTAATTTCATAACCCTTGTAAGCAACATTCACTCAAAACATTTCCTGAAGCGGGTAAAAGATGCATTTCAGAAAGGAACAGATCTGCGCACCGAGTCATTTTCATCTCCTTCATTTGTCATAGGCACAGATTTCTCAGACCACAGGTCATTCTGGAAGTCCGGTTATGATGCCGTCATGGTGACAGATACTGCATTTTTCAGAAATCCCCAGTATCACGGTATCGGCGATGTACCGGAGATACTGGATTATGAACGCATGGCAGAAGTCGTGCTCGGACTCAGGTCCGCAGTCGAAGAACTGGCAGGGAAAAGTTAATCCGGGGAATGCACTTGACGGTTTAATACAACAGACGGAGATGACTGAAAAAGCTCTATCAGCAACTCCATTGAATAGTTATACTCATTGTCCTGAGTGGTATAGGTTTATGCACATTGTTAATCGATTGCTTTATAGAGGTTTTGAAGACGTCTTCGCCTGTTGTCATTATTTAGGCAGCACGACCTTTTTATTCATGCGGTATATGAAAGCGAGGATTTCAGCAACTGCCTTATAAAGCTCTGGCGGAATTTCCTCATAGAGGTCAAGCATAGAGAGAAAGTCAACGAGTTCTTTATCTTCGTGAAGCGGGATATTGTTTTCCCGTGCGATATCGATTATCTTTTGGGCAACCTCGCCCCTGCCTTTGGCCACAAGTTTCGGGGCTGAGTCTTTACCGTGCCTATATTTTAGAGCTGCCGCTTTTTGAGATTTCTCTTTCATGAGTAGTCGTGTATTTTGTAATAAGTGACGAGAAAGGCGCAAAGGGTGGTCTGCGGAGAATTTCTATGCGACACATTTTCAAAACAAGCTTTATCGGCAAAAGAAATTATTCTGCGAAAAATATTTAAGAGCCCTGCAGCAAAAATATATAATGTCTTTTGTCGATCATAGAAATATCGAAGCAGGGCTGCCCTTTGTGCATGAAAAGTTGCCAAGTGATATGTAAGATGTTGGGAAATTAATAACATCACTATATTTTTAAATTGACCCCCTGGCGTTGCGGCATGCCTATGGCTATACCCGATCTCTGTTTGACAGTCAGCGCTTTCAGCAGAAGCCCCTGCGTTGCAAATCTTTCCTCGAGCAGGTTCTTTTCAGACGCAATAAAGTCCGCAATCTCCGGTCTCTCAGCAAAGAGAGACACATAAAACGCCTTTTCCATCACAGTCACGGACACGGAAAGTTTTCCCAACTTTTCGAGATCAAGGTTAAGGTCGCACGTATAAGAATCACTCCCTCCTCTTTTACCTTTTTTGAACTGGAACTCACCGTCCCTGAGGTCGTCCCAGAGCACAGGCATGAAGGTGCAGAACATGTCATTGATCCGTGACGTCAACTGGAAGAATTCAATATGCCGGGTAAATTTCTCGATCAGGGAAGAGACCTCGGAAATCTTGAATCCTGCCTGTTCAAGGACCTTAACTGCCTGACGGTCTTTCAGCAGGTTCCCTATTCTTAGTAGCAGCCCCTTCAGGTCACCCTCTGTCTGCAGTGCAGCAAGATTCCTGAGAAGCGACTGAGGATCGCTCAGTGCCGCAATTTTCAATTTCGTTTCAAAGGCAACTCCTGATGTCTCAATGAAGGCGCGCAGGACATTGCCGTCCAATTCCCTTACATTGACCATAAGCTTCTCAAGCCCTCTGAATTCCGGGATAGCTGTTTTGACGCTTTCAGGAAGCGATTTAAGCATGGTCAGAATATTTTTAAATTCAGCATTGCCGAGCCGCGCTTCGGAAAGCTTTGCAAGCATATCCAAAAATTTTGCCGGAATGTTCTGCGGCAAAGGCATTGACGGGTCTTTCATGTTGCCGATGAACTGCATTTTGATACTGTCTTTGCCACCAAGGACCTCAAGGTAAACTTGCTGCCCTTTAGAAAGGGGCACCTCTGTAAATGCCTTGATAAGTATACCCTTCTGGGCTTGATCGCTGGTTCCGGCTGTTATGATGCGGAGCAGGACATTGCCGCCTTCAGAGGTATTAATTACCTCTGCCTTTACTATGGCACCAACTTTGAGAGTAAGGGACTTGTCCGGTGCACCGGCTGGAGTCAGAATGTTGCGGATGCCATCAGCGCCGACATGTTTGATCATGGATTGCTCTTTGCGGTCTTATGACATTTGAAACACTCGTACTTGGGCGGGTGCTTTTTACTGAGAGGCGTTTCTTTGTCCGGGCCGTGGCAGTCAAAACACATTTTCTGTTCCATAATGCCTGCATGATTGTCATCAGGCGGGAGGGGAACCACGTTCTTTGTTGAAAGAGCATAAAGGGTAATAAAGACGGAAAGCACAATTGCAGTGAAGATGATATTCTTCATGCGTTCATTTTACCATTTCATACTGAGTTGAGTATAATTATTTTTGTTCAAAGTTGAATGATAAATTTTAATTTGCTGTTTACTTTGAATGTGATACAGAATTACGGGTATTTCCCTCTCCCCTTGCGGGAGAGGGGTGGGAGAGGGGGTATAAAAGTATTTTTTTCACCCTCCCCTTCATCCCCTCCCGTCAAGGGAGGGGAAATACCTATAATGCCTGCAGTTTCTTTTTTGACAACATGACAAAGCAGAAACTTTTGGAAGAAAAGATCAGGAACGCATCAAAGGACAACAGGATAACCTGTGCAGTCCTCAGAAAGATCGCCGAGGAGAACGGTATAAGCTATGCTTTGGCCGGGAAGACTGCGGATAAGCTTAATATCAGGATCAAAAGCTGCGACCTCGGATGTTTTTAACCTGTCAGCCCTCTACTGAAACCTTTTCCGTAACATTTCCGTCCGCATCAAATTTGCACGCAGGCATGAACGGGTCATGATACAGAAGAAACCAGGCATTTTCCTTTAGCGCTTTCCCCTCAAATAATTCTTTCTGCTCGATGACCTCAAGGGGATAATTGTCATATGCCATGATCCAGAGGGGATTGAAATGCGTATGCGTGGGAAGGAGATCGCCGAGATGGTATGCGACTTCTCCCTGAGATTCTATCCTTACCACCTGATGCCCGCGGTTATGAGCCCCTGAAAAAAACAGGTCCACTCCTTTTTGGACTTTATAGTCCTCTTCGATAAGTTTGAGATTGGCGCTGTTTCTCAAAAGTTCATTATTGACCGGCCAGAAGGTGTTTTCAGATCGTAGGTTCGGGCTTAGCACATCTGCCCATTCACGTGCCTGAAGTATGTGCTCTGCATTCGGGAAAGTGAGAGAGAGTTCACCCTTTTCATCCTGCATGATCACCCCTCCGGCATGGTCAAAGTCATAATGGGTAAGTATTACCGTCCCGATATCTTCTCTCTTTATGCCGAGTTCCCGCAGATCGCTTATGATGTCCCAGTCATTTTTGATGCGGAATATCTTTTTCTGCTTATCAGTCAGTTTGTTCCCGAGGCCTGTCTCTATGAGGAGGTTTTGTTCAGGGGTCTTTATGAGCATGGGCCATGCGGCAATGGGAATGAAGTTGTCTTCATCGCAGGGGTACTTTTTCTTCCACAGTATTTTGGGAACTACCCCGAACATGGCCCCGCCGTCCAGCTCAAAGCTGCCGCCGTTAAGCCAGATGATCTCGATATTGCCGAGTTTCAGTCGTGCCTTCATAGTCTACAACCCATACCCCTGGAGCAAGTATGGTGAGAGAACATATTGTGCAATACCTTGGAATTAATAATCTAAGGACATCCTTTTGAATATGTAACGTTTAACATTTTAATAATCTATTGCATACAAGATGTTACTCGAACTATGGCTTGCTCCAGGGTTCAAGCATAAATAGTACAAAATAGTTTTACTCTTACTTTGCTTTTCTATTGCTTTGCATACCCTATCCTCTTCAACGCCTCTTTGATCTCCCCAAGGATGGCAGGGTCATCGATTGTCGACGGCATGGTGTATTCCCTGCTGTCGGCTAGTTTTCTCATCGTGCCCCTGAGTATCTTGCCTGAACGTGTCTTGGGGAGCCTTGCGACAACCACAGCCTGCTTAAAACTTGCGATCCCGCCAATCTCTTCACGGATCATTTTAACGAGTTCCTGTTGTATATCCCCTTCATTCCTCTGCTTTCCGGCTTTCAGGACAACCAGGCCGACCGGCACCTGTCCTTTCAAGTCATCTTCAACACCGATGACCGCGCATTCAGCAACGTCAGGATGCGTAGCAACGATCTCTTCCATTTCTCCTGTGGAGAGCCTGTGGCCTGCGACATTGATGACGTCATCAACGCGTCCCATGATATATACATAACCGTCTTCGTCAATATATCCGCCGTCGCTGGTGAAATAATATCCCGGCAGAACACTTACATAAGATTCCCTGAACCTGTCGTCAGCCTGCCAAAGGGTAGGGAGCGTTCCGGGCGGGAGCGGGAGTTTGACAGCAACGAGGCCCTCCTGGTTCGGTCCAAGCACACTGCCGTTTGCTTCAAGTATTTGCACATCAAATCCGGGCACCGGTTTTGTCGATGATCCGGGCTTTATCAGGAACTGCTCTATTCCCATGCAATTGGCAGTTATCGGCCAGCCGGTCTCGGTTTGCCACCAGTGGTCAATGACTGGCCTGTGCAATAATTTTGTAGCCCAGTGATATGTGTCAGGATCAAGCCTCTCTCCAGCAAGAAAGAGATACTTGAATCCTGAGAGGTCATATTTTTTCAGGTATTCACCGTTCGGATCATCTCTTTTTATGGCCCTGAACGCAGTAGGTGCGGTAAAAAGTGCCTTGACCCCATGCTCTGAGATCACTCTCCAGAAGGCCCCGGGGTCAGGAGTCCCGACAGGTTTCCCTTCATAAAGCACGGTTGTGCAGCCGTATATAAGGGGGGCATAAACGATATAGGAATGTCCCACTACCCATCCGACGTCAGATGCAGACCAGTAAGTGTCTCCGGGCTTAATGTCATAGATGTGCTCCATGCTCCATTGGAGCGCGACTGCATGGCCGCCATTGTCCCTGACAATGCCTTTGGGTTTTCCGGTTGTCCCTGACGTATAAAGGATGTACAATGGGTCAGTCGCCTTTACCGGTACGCATTCAGCCGGTTCCGCTTTGGACATGAGTTCATCCCAGTCATAGTCCCTTCCCGGGGTGAGTTCTGCTTTTACGATAGGTCTCGGCAGGACCACACAGGCCTTTGGCTTATGGGTAGAGAGATCGATCGCCTTATTGACCAGCGGCATGTACTCGATGAGCTTTTTGACCTCGATAGCTCCTGAAGCCGTTACCAAAACCTTTGGTTTTGCATCGTCGATACGTAGCGCAAGTTCATGCGGAGCAAAACCCCCGAATACGACTGAGTGGATCGCGCCCAGACGGGCACAGGCCAGCATTGCGATAGCAGCCTGCGGCACCATAGGCATGTAGATAATGACTGTATCCCCTTTTGAGACTCCAAGTCCTTTCAGCACTC
>QZKC01000015.1 GCA_003599425.1 Nitrospiraceae bacterium
TGTCTGCGAACATATTATAACTACCGTTACCGGCTTCAGATTACAAACAAAGCTGCTTTTGCCTATTCAAAGTGGTGGGTAACTGCGGTTTTTAGGTTTTATCGGTGTCGCACAGAAATTCTCCACAGGCTACCCTTTGTGCCGCCATTCCCTTTTTGCTCCTCTGTGTCCTCAGTGGTTTGTAAGCTGAGCAGTTAAGTTTTCACATCTATAACCCGTTAAGTAATGAGTAACGCGTGATAAGAAAAGATAAAAGACAGGCGCCCCGTCGCCCGTTACTTGTCACTTATTACGATATACATGGCAGATATTCTTGATCAGATAAATAATTTTGAAAAGGAGACAAGACATGAGTAACGAAACGACAACAAAACGGTGGACGGTTCTTGCTGGAGCGATGATCATACAGGTCATCCTGGGGACTGTCTACGCGTTCAGTGTATTCGTGAAACCGCTTGAAGCGGAATTCGAATGGAGCCGCACTACGACTCAGTGGGCGTTCTCATTCGCTTTGCTGACATTCGCTGCGGTCATGATACCGGCAGGACGTCTGCAGGACAAAATAGGCCCGCGTAAGGTTGCTACGATTGGAGGTATTCTTCTGGGGGTTTCATTTTTGCTCGGCGCATTTCTGGTGGATAAAAGTCATCCATGGACGCTTTATTTGACCTATGGAATTATTGGAGGTGCAGGTATCGGATTCGCGTATGTTTGTCCTATCGCTTCGGCAGTCAAGTGGTTCCCTGACAAGAAAGGCCTGATCACCGGATTGTCGGTTGCGGGTTTTGGGGCAGGGGCCCTCTTTTTTGCCGGTCCTGCATCCATACTTTTACAGCAGCCTGGCAATGGAGGCGGGGCAATGGGCTTGTCGCAGGTCCTCCTTGTAGCACTTGGGGTTTCAAAGGGAGGCGGGTTCGGCATTGGATGGAAAATGTTCTTTATACTCCATGGAGTCACCAGCGCTGTCTTTGTCATTCTTGGAGCGATGCTGCTTTGCAATCCGCCCGCAGGATGGAAACCGGAAGGGTGGAACGGCAATGCAGCAAAGAACAGACAGGCAGCAGATATCGAGTGGCGTGATATGCTTAATACCCCTCTGGCATGCATGCTCTGGCTGACATTCATATTCGGCGCAACATCAGGTTTGATGGCGCTTGGCCAATGGAACCCCTTGATGAGCAGTATTCTTAAAGGAAAAACATTTGCCCCTGAATGGATGGGCACGTTCGGAAGGTTTATTGAACCTATCGGTATTCTTGCGATCTTCAATGCATTCGGCCGTATATTCTGGGGTAAGGTCAGCGATTTCATAGACAGGCCGCGCGCCATGATGATCATGTTCCTTGCGCAGGGCATGGCATTCATGCTTCTTGTCAGCGTTGAAACACATATGGCGGTCTTTCTTGCATCAGCCTGGGTAGGGCTCAACTACGGAGGCGTATTCGCGCTCTTTCCGTCTGCAACAGCCGACTACTTCGGCACAAAAAATCTGGGCGTCAATTATGGCTGGATATTCACAGCCTACGGTGTTGCGGGCATATTGGGACCTGTTGTCGGCGGTGTGCTTTACGATGCGACACATCAGTATATACTCGCATTTGTCTTTTCAGGTATATTGTGCTTCATAGCTGCAGGGTGTGCTGTTGTGGTGTGGGGGCTTGCCAGGGCACGGGAGCGGGACATCCAGCATCAGTCAGCAGAGCATGCGCATCTTACTGAACAGGAGCACGCGGTATCACTGAAGAATTATACGACTGTTCCGGAACCTGCAAAGATCGTGTTAAATAGGGAATGTGTATAGAAAAAGCCATAAGCTGTCAGCAATCAGCGGTCAGCTCGGAAAGTCTTTTTTTGGTTTTCCCGATAGCTGAATGCTGATCGCTGACCGCTGTTTCATCTCCTCACCACAAGCACAGGGATCTTTGTATCTTTGTGAATAATTCCGAATGTGACGCTGCCGAGAACTGCCGATGCTATGGCGCTTCTGCCGTGCGAACCGATAACGATCAGGTCGGCGCCTGATTTTTCCGCTTCGTTAATAATCTCTTCGACAGGATGTCCTGACCTTATGACCTTGGCTGCCTTGATCCCGTTCTTCTTACATACCTTTTTCGCCTGTTCCAGATATACGGCGGCTGCCTTTTCCAGGTACTCCTCAACCGGTTGAACCAGATGTGTAAGGGAAGACTCAGCAGGAATGGTCTGGGCCACCAGCGCACTCCTGTCGATCACGCTGAGCAAAATTACTGCAGCATTTGT
The DNA here is from genome assembly GCA_003599425.1 of Nitrospiraceae bacterium. Lineage (GTDB taxonomy): Bacteria > Nitrospirota > Thermodesulfovibrionia > UBA6902 > UBA6902 > SURF-23. The sequence goes on from QZKC01000015.1 coordinate 2,260, forward strand.
CTGTTTAGCAAGTCCTGCTGCATATTCGACAGCCTTACGCGCTGTCTCTGAACCATCTGTTGGTACGAGAATCTTTGAGATCATACACCCTCCTTTTTATTTAGCAGATTGCTGAAAAAGTATTTTCGTTGTCATTGCGAGCGTAGCGAAGCAATCTCGCTTTTATATTAATCAATGAGTTGAGATTGCTTCGTCACCAATGTTCCTCGTAATGACAAATTAAAACGGCCTTTTTCAGCAACCTGTTAGGTTAAAAACTGTGCCATATTCCGATCCCAAAATGTACTGGCAGGTCATATCCGGGTTTCAGCAAATAAAGCCCCCGGCTCTTTAGAAAGAGATATGAATAATTAACCTCTCCAAGCGGTTGCGCCTTAGTTCCCATTACTTCACCGGCGACCGTCACCTCCCTGCCTTGCGAAAACGTTGCTGTCTCAAGGTAACCTTCATATAAGACAATAAATCTGCCGCGGGAGTCATCAGTATACTCAGGCCTTCCCCGGTAGTCCAATGGTTTCTCAACCACTTCAATATATGTACCCTCGTTTGTATTCACGGAAGTTACGATCGTTCCCCCAAGGATAAAGACCCTCCCTTTATAACTTTCAGGATTGTTGAACAGTTCTGGCACCGGCACGGTCGTTTCAGCCCTTGCACGCAGTTCCTGTGATACAACATGGGCGCATCCGGCAACAAGTGGTATAATGACCATCAGGATAATGTAACGCTTCATAAGTCAATTATAGTGCGAATTTCTAAAAGTGCAACTTTATAAAGCGATGAGCTGCAAGCAATCAGCGGTCAGCTTATGAATACTATTTCCTGCTGTTTCTGATAGCTGAAAGCTGACTGCTGACAGCTTGAAATAATATTGGGAGGGAACATGAAAATCATGCATTACGTTGTCGTTTTTTGTATCGGAGTAATGATCATTGGGTCTATTGCCGCTGCAGAGCAACAGGGAGAAGAAAAAAGGGGCACTGTTTCAGTGACAGGCACAGCAACTGAAAATTATCCGCCTGATACAGCAGCAGTTGTTCTCGCAATTGAAAACACGGCAGGCACAGTATCACAGGCAACTCAGATGAATAATGCGATATCTGAAAAAGTGATCAGCGGGATCAAGAAGCTCATGAAGCCGAATGCATGGGATGAGGTCAAAACTTCCTCATATTCTCTCGAACCTCTCTATGAATACGACCAGGGTGCAAGAAGGAATAAATTCATGGGGTACAAGGCCATAAATCAGATAACGGTTAAAACAAAACAGATATCAAACGTTGGCAGGTTCATCGATAGCGCTGTAGAACAGGGCGCTAACAGAGTTGATACTATTAGCTTCAGCCTCACAGACACAAAGGGGTTCTGCAAAGGTCTCCTTCAGCAGGCAACAGAGCAGGCCAGATCAGATGCTGAAGTTGTGGCACAATCTCTTGGAACAAAGATCGCCGGGATAAAAGATATTTCGGCGTCATGCGGAGGTGAGAGCCCGAGACCTCTATACCGGATTGAGATGGCTGCAGAAGTTAAAAGCGCAACGCCTGTGGAGGCGGGTACGCTCATGTTGCAGGGCACTGTCAGGGCAGTGTTTTACATCGACGGGCAGTAACCGTTCTTTCTTGCGAGATCGAAGCTGTACGCGTTTTAAGCCCAGCCTTATTTAAATTACCTACCATTGACATCATGAGCTTTTCATTATAAAATGAACCATCGTTCACATGAATCATAGTTCACTTTATATGCCTGTTATGAAAAAAACCTCCGGACGCACGAAGGTGCCGACATCAAAAATATTAAAGGCTGCCCTTGATCTGTTTTCTACAAAGGGTTATCAGGAAACGAAGATGTCTGAAATAGCCAGACTGGTAGATTTGAGCGTCGGTGCATTGTACCTGAGATTTAAGAGCAAAGAAGAGCTCTGTCTTGCATTGATAAATGACCAGACAAAAGATTATGAGTCTATTACGCAAGAGTTTACGGAGGCAGGATTAGACCCCTTGCAGGCGCTGAAGGATTATATTGGGTTCTGCCTTGAGTATGCATTCAGGAAAAAACAGCTCTTATCTATGTTCATGAGGGAATACAGGCTCTCTTTTATAAGCCCCATGAGAAAGAAATTTCTTGCGTCTCAGCAGGGAATAATAATTGATATTCTCGCCGCGGGCGTGAAGAAAGGGGTTTTTAACCCGGTGAACCTGGAAGATACCTCGCTCATGATATTTGCATGCATCAGGGGTGCGGTGATGATGAAGATCATGTTCGGCATCGGCGATGCCAGATCAATGAGCGCTTCTCTTTTTAATTTAATCACACTTGGAATAAGAAAGGAACGGCCATGAAAAGGATGCTTTTATGTGTATGCATGATCTTTACCGGATTTGCTGCTCATGCGGCTGAATATAGCCTGGATGACCTTTACCGGCTTGCGCTCGAAAGGAGCAATACAGTACAGATAGCATCTGAGAACAAATACATTGCTGAGAGGGAGAAAGACCGGGCTATGGCAGTGTTAATACCTAAATTCTCAGCATTTGGAAGTTATACGAAATATGTTGACGAACAAGAGAATATCCAGCCTGATAACAGTACATCATGGGGGCTTCGGCTGGACCAGTCCCTGTCAGTGAGCAGGAAGGAACTGACTGCCCTGAAGATCGCAAAGGCATCTATAGTGAAGAGCGGTTATGATCTCGACAGTGTGAAAGAGGAATATCTTCTGACCGTTGCGTCCGCTTACTTCAATGTGCTGAAGGCGAAGAAGTCAGAAGACATAGCAAAAGCAAACGTCGAGAGGCTGACAAAATACAGGGATGCGGCACAGACAAGGCTGAGAGTGGGAGAGATAACGAAAACTGTCCTTCTCAGGGCTGAGGCTGAACTTGCGGGCGCCCAGTCAGAATCGATCAGGGCAGAAAATGCTTTGAAGCTTGCCAGGGCGGTTTTAGCACGGACCGTGAGGATAGAAGGGGACTACGATATTATTGAATCCAAAGGGACACTTTATGAATCAGCCGTGCCGGGCTGTTTTATGGCTGATGACAGTGGCAGCGCACAGTCCCTTGAGTGTCTGAAGGAGACTGCCTTGCAGGAGAGACATGAACTGAAGGCAGCAGAGCTCGAAAAACAGATTGCAGAAAAGCAGGTACTATATACAAAGGGCTCTTACTGGCCGGATATATCTGTGGAAGGTGTGTATTCACGGAGAGAGGACCATCCAGCCACTTCATTTGCGAGCGACAAAAACATATACGGTTTGATACGGCTCAACTATCCTTTCTTTGAGGGAGGGTTAAGAAAGGCTGAGGTCAGGCAGTCTGAGGCGCGGTTCAGGCAGGCTGAGCACAGTTTCAATGACCTCAGAGATTCTGTCAATGTCGAAGTCGACAATGCTTACCTGAATCTGAATACCGAGACAGGGGTTCTCGAACGGCTCAGGGCAGAAGTTGAATATGCCCGTGACAATTACAATGCCGTGACAAAGCAGTTTGAGTACGGGCTTGCTGACAGCCTTGATGTCATGGATGCTAACAATCTGCTGGTCACCTCAGAGAGACAGCTTGCCAATGCGCAGTATGATTATGAACTCGCTATATTGCAACTTCGCCGCGCAACAGGAAAGCTCCTGAAGACTGTAGTAATGAACGTCCATTCATCTCTTCAATAAGTTATTTAAAAACTTCGGGAGATATACGATGCGAACAAAAATTTTTTCAACTTGCTATCACGCACTGTTTTTCATAGGCGGCTCTTTATTATTTCTCTTGGCATGCTCTCAGGAAAAATCAAAACAGGCGACGGGGTTTCCTCCTGCACCGGTGAGCGTTGCTTCTTCGGCCAGCGCATCCGTGCCGGTGCTGCTCCACGCTATCGGGAATGTGGACGCCTACTCAACCGTCGGGGTCAGGTCAAGGGTGGGGGGTGAACTGTTGCGTGTAAATTTCAGGGAAGGACAGGACGTAAAAAAGGGCGATCTCCTCTTTGCCATCGACCCGGGGCCATACCAGACAGCACTGGAAGCGGCACAGGCCAATCTGCTGAAGGACACGGCCCTTGCAAAAAAGGCAGCGAATGATGCTGTCAGATATACTGCACTGTTTCAGGACCAATTGGTAAGCAGGGATGATTATGAGCGTATCCTTTCCACTGCCGAAGCCCTGAACGCAGCAGTCGAAGCTGATAAGGCACTTGTGGAGAATGCCCGTCTGCAACTTGGGTATTGTTCTATAAATGCGCCCATATCAGGACGCACCGGCACTATTCTGGCAGACCTGGGGAACCTCATCAAGGCAAATGACGACAGACCGATGGTGACCATTAATCAGATCCAGCCCATTTATGTGAGCTTTTCGGTTCCGGAACAGGACCTTCCAGAGATAAGAAAACATATGACGCTCGGTAAAGTGGCGGTTGAGGCATTCATAACTGGTGATGAAAGACCTGAAGAAGGGACGCTCACATTTGTTGATAACACGGTGGACCCTGCTACAGGAACGATCGTGCTGAAGGCAACCTTTGATAACAGGGAGCGCGCCCTCTGGCCCGGACAGTTCGTAAACGTACAGATGACGCTTACAACTATCAGGGAGGCGGTAGTCGTGCCTTCCCAGGCTGTCCAGACCGGACAGCAGGGGCAGTTTGTCTTTGTAATAAAGGAAGGCTTGGCAGAGCTCCGTCCGGTCAAGCCCGGCATTACTTATAAAAATATGACCGTCATAGAAAACGGATTGTCTCCTGATGAACAGGTGGTCACCGACGGGCAGATACGTGTTATGCCCGGGGCAAAGGTGGAGATAAAGAATAGGCAATGAGGCACAAAGGCACAGAGGCACAGAGTTCTTTACTTTGTGCCTTTGCACCTTTGCCGCTCTTAGTGCCGTTGCATTAATTATGAACATATCTGAGCTTTTTATTAAACGTCCGATCATGACCAGCCTGGTGATGATCGCAGTGATGATCTTCGGAGTCTTTGCGTATCGTGCGCTTCCGGTGAACGACCTCCCTAATATTGATTTCCCAACTATTCAGGTAACAGCAAACCTGCCGGGTGCAAGCCCTGAGACTATGGCAAGCGCGGTCGCTACGCCTCTGGAGCGGCAATTTTCAACTATTGCCGGTGTTGATTCCATGACCTCTACCAACGGACAGGGGATATCCATCATCACCCTTCAGTTTTCTCTGGAGCGTGACATTGATGCCGCGGCCCAGGATGTGCAGGCGGCCATTTCAAAAGCAGCACGCCAGCTTCCTCAGGACATGCCGAATCCGCCGTCTTATCAGAAGGTCAATCCTGCTGATTCGCCGGTACTTTACCTCGCCCTCAGTTCACCCACTCTTCCACTTTCACAGGTGACCGAGTATGCGGACACTGTTATTTCTCCCCGCATCTCCATGATCAAGGGCGTGGCACAGGTGCTGATCTACGGGCCGCAAAAATACGCGGTGAGAGTGCAACTCGATCCGGGGGTGCTGGCAAACCGCAAGATCGGCATTGACGAGATAGCAGTTGCGCTGGCGCGCTGGAATGTAAACCTTCCTGCCGGCGGACTGCAGGGCGACAGACAGGCCTTCACTATCCAGGCGAGCGGCCAGCTTTATAACGCAGAGGCCTTCAAACCTATGATCGTTGCGTACCGTAACGGTTCAGCAGTTCGCCTGCAGGACATCGCCACAGTAACGGACAGCGTGGAAAATGACAAGATCGCTGCCTGGTACAATACCGGAGGCAAATCACAAAGGGCTATAGTCCTTGCCATACAGCGTCAGCCCGGGACCAACACTATTGAAGTGGTGGATAAGATCAAGGCGCAGCTTCCCGGTTTCCGCAGCCAAATCCCGGCCTCTGTCCAGATGAATCTGCTCTTTGACCGCTCTCAATCGATCCGGGAGTCAGTAACCGACGTGAAGTTTACCCTCCTGCTGACGATCGCCCTTGTCATCCTCGTGATATTTCTTTTTTTAAGAAATATCTCTGCAACAGTTATTCCAAGCCTTGCCTTGCCGCTTTCTATAATTGGTACATTTGCGGCGATGTATGCCCTTGGGTTTTCGGTCAATAATATTACCCTCATGGCGCTTACTCTGTCGGTGGGCTTTGTTGTGGACGACGCAATAGTCATGCTCGAAAACATCGTGCGCCACATGGAACAGGGTGAGAAGCCGATGGACGCGGCATTCAGGGGCTCCAGGGAGATCGGATTCACCATCATCTCAATGACCACGTCCCTGGTTGCGGTCTTTATCCCCGTACTTTTCATGGCAGGGATGCTTGGGAGGATGCTCCATGAGTTTGCCGTGACTATCACGTTTGCGATCCTCATATCAGGGGTTGTCTCCCTGACGCTGACCCCCATGCTGAGCAGCCGTTTTCTCAGGCCCCATGCTTCACAGCAGCACGGGCGGTTGTACAATATGATGGAACGGTTCTTCGACGGGATGCGCAATCTCTACGAGCGGACTCTCAAAATTGTGCTGCGTTTCCGCCGTACAACGGTAGTGGTTACCTTTGTTATGACTGTTGCGACGGTCTGGCTTTTTATTATAATGCCGACCGGCCTGCTCCCGTCCGATGACATCGGGGGGATTTTCGCTATTACTGAAGGGGCGCAGGGTATTTCCTTCGAGGACATGAAGCGGCACCAGCAGAAGCTTGTTGACATCGTATTTCAGGACCCGAATATCGAGGCCTTCATGTCCTTTGTCGGAGCAGGGGGATCGAGGGTCGCTTCAAACGGGGGCTTTATGTTCCTGAAGCTCAAACCCCGCCATGAACGCAAACTGAATGCTGATCAGATCATACAGCAGCTCAGGCCAAAGGTTATGGGAGTGCCCGGGGTCTTTATGTTCATGCAGAACCCGCCTCCTATCCGTCTGGAGGCGACTATTCAGAAGGCCCAGTACCAGTTCGTTCTGCAGAGCCCTGATATAGAGGAATTGTATGCCAACGCAACATCATTTGAGACAAAGCTGCGTGGTCTGCCCATGATACAGGATGTGACCAGCGACCTTCAGATAAAAAATCCCCAGGTGAACATTGACATTGACCGTGACCGGGCCGCTGCTTACGGCATTACAGCCCAGCAGATAGAGGACACACTATATTCAGCATATGGCACCCGGCAGGTCTCCACAATTTATTCCCCGACTAACCAGTACAGGGTTGTTATGGAACTGGAATCTAAATATCAGACAGACCCGTCAGTATTGGGGCTTCTGTATGTACGCTCAAATACCGGCCAGTTGGTGCCGCTTTCGTCTCTGGCCAGGATCACCAAGGGGCTTGGGCCATTGTCTGTAAACCATCTCGGCCAGATTACTTCTGTCACTACATCTTTTAATCTTAAACCAGGCACTCCGCTGGGCGATGCGGTAAAGGCAATTGAGAAAGAGGCAAAGACTCTTCCTGCGTCGATCACCACGGGGTTCCAGGGTACTGCGCAGGTCTATCAGGCCTCCACCAAAGGGCTGGCTGTGCTCCTGTTTCTTGCAATAGTTGTTATATATATCGTCCTTGGAATTCTGTACGAGAGCTACATTCATCCTCTGACAATTCTTTCGGGTCTGCCGTCCGCGGGATTCGGAGCGCTCATAACCCTTCTGATCTTCGGCAAGGACCTGAACCTGTATTCGTTTGTCGGCATCATCATGCTTGTCGGTATTGTCAAGAAGAACGCCATCATGATGATAGACTTTGCCCTTGAGGCAGAGCGTGGGGGGCACAAGAGCGCACTTGACGCGATCTATGAAGGGGCGATCGTACGTTTCAGGCCGATCATGATGACCACCATGGCTGCGCTCATGGGGACTTTGCCCATAGCTATAGGCTTCGGAGCAGGGGCTGATTCACGCCGGTCCCTCGGACTTGCAGTTGTTGGCGGGCTCGTGGTCTCTCAGCTTCTTACACTCTACATTACACCGGTGGTTTATTATTATATGGACAGGATACAGGCGAGGGGGGCAAAACTGTTTGCGAGACGCGGGCAGGGGGAAGACGCTGCTGAGGTCTGATAGCTAACCCGGGGCATAAATTATATATGGAGCAAGCCATGGTTCAAAAACATCACTTGCTCCAAAGGCTATGAATGATTATGTGTTGCAAGAGGAAGGAATGAAGACAGCGATCATTGCCATAATATTTTTTGCAATCTTTTCTGCTGGCAGTTCGGAAGCAGAAGATGTCATTAAAGAAGGCGACCTGCTGGGCCTTGAAAGATGCATCGAGATAGCTCTTATGAAGCATCCCAATATTTTAGCGGCTACATATACGGTAAGCGTAAATCAGAGCAGGGTGGGCCAGGCAAACGCTGATTACTATCCGCAGATAGACCTGAACGCGGGCTACAGCAAGACCTCTCCTGTAACAGGAGGCAGCTCGGATTCCTCAAGGGTTTCCTCAGGTAGCGGCAATTCCTTTGATCAATATACAAGCAGGGTTTCGCTCAGGCAGAATATCTATGACTTTGGAAAGACGTCCTCGCAGGTCAGTATACAAAGGCTAAATCTCGGTTCAGCCCGGTCAGACCTTGAGAACGTAAAAGAGCAGACAGTCCTTAATGTACGGCAGGCGTATTATGCGGTTTTGAAGGCAAAAAAAGACCGGGTCGTTGCTGAGGAGACCGTTAAACAGTTTGAAATGCATCTTGAACAGGCACGGGGATTTTATGAGGTGGGCGCCAGGCCGAAGTTTGATGTGACCAAGGCTGAGGTAGACCTGAGCAATGCAAGGCTTAACCTTATTCAAACAGTGAACTCGCTCAGGGTTTCATTCGCAACGCTGAATAACTCGATCGGACTTCCTGAGGCCCCTGAATATGACATCGTGGACAACCTCGCTTTCCAGCAATATGAAATCACTATTGATGAGGCGCTCAGAAGGGCCTACATGAACAGGCCTGATCTCGCATCTCTTGCTCTGAGAAGGCAGGCTTCGGAAAAATCAATAGAACTTGCGAAGACAGGATACTATCCCGCACTCACAGGCAATGCTTCCTATAACTGGGCAGCAGAAAAATTCCCGCTCGATGAAGGATGGGACGCAGGAGTGGAGCTGTCTTTTCCGCTATTCAGCGGTTTTCTGACAACCCATCAGGTGGCTGAGGCAAAGGCGAGCCTGAATGCGGTGGCAGCCAATGAAGAATTTCTGAGGCAGAACATATCCCTTGAAGTGCGGCAGGCTTATCTGAATCTGAAAAACGCGGAAGAGAGGATCCCTGCTGCAGAACTCACTGTAAGGCAGGCAGAAGAAAACCTTGAACTGGCGAACGGCAGGTATTCAGCCGGCGTTGGCAATCCCATCGAGGTAACTGATGCACAAGTGGGGCTTACTTCCGCAAAGACAGCATATATACAGGCGCTTTATGATTATAAAATTTCGCTTGCAAGCCTTGAAAAGGCTATGGGAGAGACCCGATGAAAAAAATTTTAGTTGGCATTGCACTCGCAGCGGCGCTGGCTGCGGGAATGTTCATGCTGTTTAACAGCAAGGAAAGCACTGTAAAGTACAGGACTGAAAAGGCTGTCAGGGGTGATATCATTACAACCGTGACAGCAACAGGCACGGTCAATGCCGTGACCACGGTCCTTGTCGGGACACAGGTTTCCGGCACCATAAAAAATATCTCTGTTGATTTCAACTCCCCTGTCAAAAAAGGGCAGGTCATAGCACAGATAGACCCTGCGACATTTGAAGCGCAGGCGGCGCAGGCAAAGGCCAATCTTCTTTCAGCAAAAGCAAATCTGGAGAAGTCAGAGGCGGCACTTGTCGACGCGAAGCGGACAATGGACAGGAATAAGGAATTGCTTTCAAGGAACCTTATCGCCAGGAGCGACCTCGATACAGCGGAGACGAATTATGAAACTGCAAAGGCGCAGGTGGGTGTTTCTAAAGCCCAGGTCGCGCAAACCGAGGCGGCGCTCAAGGTGGCGGAGACTAATCTGGGATATACAAAAATACTTTCTCCGGTTGACGGAGTGGTCATATCCAGAAATGTTGATACAGGGCAGACCGTGGCAGCAAGCTTTCAGACGCCGACCCTCTTTACCATAGCACAGGACCTGACAGAAATGCAGATAAATACAAGTGTGGATGAAGCGGACATCGGAAAGGTAAAAGAAGGGCAGGATGTTGAATTTACAGTTGACGCATATCCGGACCTGACCTTTAAGGGGAACGTGTCCCAGGTCAGGAACGCGCCCGTAACAGTTCAGAATGTCGTTACTTATGATGTAATAATCAATGTGGACAACCCGGGACTGAAGCTCAAGCCCGGGATGACCGCCAATGTATCCATTATCCTGTCTGTTAAAAATGATGTTCTCAAAGTACCGAATGCTGCTTTGAGGTTCACCTTTCAAGAAAAGGATAAACCAAAAAAACCGCAAAAGGGGCCCGGCATCTGGATAATGAGAAATAAAAAGCCTGAACGGATTTCTGTATCAACAGGCGGCAGCGATGGAAGTTATACTGAGATTGTGTCGGGTGAAATAAAGGAAGGGCAGGAGGTCATTGTTGAGTCTCTCGGGAAACTGGACGACAACAGGGGAACTGCCACCCGCGCGCCGAGGATGTTCTGAAGTTAATATCCCCTCCCTTGACGGGAGGGGATGAAGGGGAGGGTGAACATAAAGTAAGCCACCCCCACCCTTGCCCTCCCCCGTGAAAGGGGAGGGGATAATGACTGAGGCGAAGTTGTAAAAAATATTTTAATTAAATTCATCATGCCGCTTATCGAGACGAAGAACATAACAAAAATCTACAGGGCCGGCGATATTGACGTGCAAGCCCTTTGCGGTATATCCCTGCAAATAGAAAAGGGCGAGTTCGTTGCTGTGATGGGGCCGTCAGGCTCGGGCAAATCAACATTTATGAATATCCTTGGATGTCTTGATAAACCTTCAGACGGCACATATCTTCTGGACGGCATTGATGTCAGTGAACTTGAAAGGGATGAACGCGCCGGGATAAGGAATAAAAAAATAGGATTTGTCTTTCAGGGCTTCAACCTGCTTCCGAGGACCTCTGCTCTTGAAAATGTCGAGCTGCCGCTGCTCTACAACGGGTTGACCGCGCATGAGAGAAGGGACCGGGCGATGTCAGCGCTGCAAAGCGTGGGGCTGGAGGGAAGGGAAGGCCATCATCCCAATCAGCTCTCAGGCGGACAGCAACAGAGAGTTGCAATAGCGAGGGCGCTTGTAAACGATTCACCTCTTATCCTTGCTGACGAGCCCACAGGCAATCTTGATTCAAAAACGAGCGCGGAGATAATGAGGCTGTTTGTAAAACTGAACTCTGAGTCGCGCATGACCGTAATTTTTGTGACCCATGAGTCGGATATCGCAGCATACAGCAGGAGGGTGATTAAATTCCTCGATGGATGCATTGTGAGCGATGAGAAAAAAGAAAAATGAATTTTCATCCACAGATCACGCAGATAATCACAGATTTTTTTAAGTGCTTTCTTTAATCTGAGTAATCTGCGAAATCTGTGGACAAAACAAAAAATGATTAATATTTCATCGACATTTAAAATCTCATTCAGGGCGCTGAGGGTTAATAAAATGCGCTCGGCCCTTACCATGCTCGGCATTATCATCGGGGTGGGCGCTGTTATTGCGATGCTCGCTGTCGGCACCGGCGCGAGCCAGCAGATTGAAAGCCAGATATCGAGCATAGGGAGCAATCTTCTGATGGTTCTCCCCGGCGCTACAACAGCAGGGGGCGTAAGAATGGGCGCGGGTACACGGCCCACCCTTACAATGGCAGATGCAGAAGCAATAAAGAAAGATTCCCCGGCAGTATCTGATGTTGCTCCAATTCTCAACGGTGTCGCACAGGTGGTTTACGGACATCAGAACTGGTCGACCGGCGTTGTGGGAACAACTCCGGGCATGCTGAATGTGAGAGAATGGGAGCTGTCTTCAGGCAGGCCGTTCACGGAGCAGGATGTAAAAAGCGCGACAAAGGTATGCCTTCTCGGACAGACTGTTGTGGACAATCTTTTCGGAGACACAGACCCTGTAGGCAAGACCATCAGGATCAAAAAGCTTCCCTTCACCGTTATCGGAGTGCTCCAGAGCAAAGGTCAGTCTCCGGGGGGGCAGGACCAGGACGATACCATATATGTCCCGGTTACGACTGCCCAGAAGAAGCTTTTCGGGACAGCATTCCCGGGTATGGTAAGAATAATTATGGTCAAGGCAAAGAGCATTGATGACCTCGTATCTGCCGAGGAGCAGATAAACGCGCTTCTCAAACAGAGACATCGTATAGGGCCAAGGGAGGAAAACGACTTCACGGTCAGGAACCTTACCCAGATGTTGCAGGCGGCAGAGCAGTCAACTAAGGTCATGACCATATTGCTCGGCGCCATAGCATCGGTCTCCCTTCTTGTCGGCGGCATCGGGATAATGAACATCATGCTCGTGTCGGTCACTGAAAGGACGAGGGAGATAGGCATACGCATGGCAGTGGGCGCGAGGACCTGGGATATAAGGCTTCAGTTCATCATCGAAGCCCTTACCCTGTCATTGATAGGCGGCATTGCCGGTATCATTATCGGCGTTTCGACCTCTGAAATACTCGCAGCTCTTGCTGAATGGCCTACGATCGTTTCTCCCCTGTCAGTCATTATGGCCTTCAGCTTTTCAGGACTGGTCGGGATATTCTTCGGATTCTATCCTGCATACAAGGCGTCACTGCTTGATCCGATAGAAGCGTTGAGATATGAGTGATAAGCAGGAGCCAGAATAATTTAAAATGATCATATTCCTGTGTTCCGCCATTATCTACGGCCTCGGATATTTCTATACTTTTTTCAAGCTTGCTGATTTCATGAAGCCTGATATTGCCAGCGCAGTTTTGCTGGGGATTTTTCTCGTGTTCATGGCCCTCGCTCCGGTTTTGATCCAGATATACAGCACGAGAGGTTCAATAAGGTCTGCACGTATTTTCGCATATGCGGGATTCATGTGGATGGCTTTTATTATTATCTTTGTTCCTGTATCACTGCTGCTCGATATTTATAATTTCATTATCCGTCAAGGTGGGCTTCTGTACGGGAAGGAACTGGGCTCGTTCGCTGTACCACAGGCTTATACTGTTTACATCCCCTGTTATATTTCTGTATTGCTGAATGTTTTTGGATACTTTGAAGCGAAAATGTTACGCGTCAAAAAAATCGTGATAAAAACTAAAAAACTGCCTGCTGGTGCAGGACGTATAAAAATCATGCAGGTTTCTGATCTGCATCTTGGGCTTCTTGTAGGCGAGGATATGCTGGGCAAGGTCATCAGGGAATTTGAGAGCCACGAGCCTGACATCATAGTTTCTACAGGCGATCTCCTTGACGGAGCAGCGCATCATGCAGGTAGTCTCGCAAACAAATTAAGAAAAGTGCATGCGCCGATGGGCAAGTTCGCTGTTGCTGGCAATCATGAATTCTACGGAGGGCTGAAGCATACAATGAAGTTTCTTGAAGAAGCAGGGTTCACGGTGCTCAGGGAAGAAGGCGTCACGCTTGATGGAATGATAAACATTGCCGGTGTGGATTATTTTACTGATGAAAAAAAGAAAGGAGATGAGGCTTCATCTGAGGCTGATATGCTCTTAAAACTTCCGTCAGGTTTGTTTACCATATTGCTGAAGCATAAAACAGATGTGAGTAAAAAAAGTCTCGGCCTGTTCGACCTCCAGCTTTCAGGGCATACCCATAAAGGGCAGATATTTCCGGTGAACCTTCTTACCCCGATGGTGTTTCAGTATCACCATGGGTTTACAAATCTTCAGAATGGTTCACTCCTGTACGTCAGCAGCGGGGCCGGAACAGTTGGCCCTCCGATACGGTTTCTTTCTCCGCCGGAATTGACTATGATAGAGATCGTTCCGGAGAGTGATAATTAGGAGAATCACATTACTATGAAAAAACGAATAACTGTGCTTTTCATTATCGTGCTTCTAATCGCTATTACCCTGATTTTTTACTCGCATTTTACAGATAAACAACTGAGACAGATAGTCACCACCGGAACTGTGGAAGGCACGGAAGTGAACCTTGCCCCGAAAATTCCCGGCCGTATCTCTGAAATATGCTGTCAGGTTGGGGACGAGGTCCAGAAAGGCTCTGTTGTCATAAAACTTGAAAGTGACGAAATAATGGCCGAGGGCGCACAGGCGTCTGCGTCGCTGGAGAAGGCACAAAAGGATATAAACAGCGCCAGCGCTCTCATAGGAAGTTCGAAGGCGGAAATTAGAGCGGCAGAAGCGGACATAAAGAATGCGGAGGCTGAGACCGAGAAGGCACGGGTGCTGATGGATGAGGCGAAATTACAGATGGACCGGGTAACATCCCTCTTCAGTGAAAACCTCATTCCAAAAGCGGATAATGACCGGGCTGTTGCTGCGTTTGAATCCATGAAGGCTGCATATGAAGGGTCCAAAGCACAGTATAACGCAATGCTGGCACGGAGGGAACTTGCTGCATCGCAACTGTATTATTCACAGAGCCAGCTTGAATCTGCAAAGGCACGGGTGAAAGAGGCAGAGGCTGCTGTTTCCGTACAGAAGGCAAGATTTGATGACACTGTCATTAAATCACCGGTTTCAGGAACGGTTGTGTACAGGGCGATAGAACCCGGCGAATATGTTTCTCCGGGCATCACCACGGCCACGATAGTTGATATGAAGAATCTTTGGGTAAGGATAGACGTGGAAGAGAGTTTGATCCAGCATATAACCCTTGGGAATATGGCCCGCATTGAAGTTGAAGGGATGCGCGGGAAAGAGATCAGCGGCAGTATTTCTGAGGTCGGCAGATATGCTGAGTTTGCGACCCAGAAGGATGTACAGCATGGGGTTCAGGACCTCAAGACCTTCCGGGTGAAAATACGTATTGACGATACCGGAAATATTTTGAAACCGGGAATGACGGTGAATGTTGAGATACCGGTGAAGAATAGCAACCTGTAGCAAGCCATGGTTCGAGAACATCCTGAACGCAATGGATTATTAAAATACTTTAACAGTACACATGCCATATGCAAAAACCCCTTGCCATTGAAGTCTTAAACCTGACAAAGAAATTTGGCAATTTGACCGCGGTCGATAACGTGAGCTTCACTATTTCCTCTGGCGAGTTCTTCGGGTTCCTTGGCCCGAACGGCGCGGGCAAGACGACCCTCATCAGGATGCTCACGACGCTTTTGAAACCAACAGCAGGAAAGGCGGTAGTGACCTGCTGTGATGTCTCGAAATCTCCCGAAGAGGTGAGAAAGAAAATAGGTGTTGTGCCTCAGGCCCTGACCAGCGATCTCGATCTTACGGGGTATGAGAACATGGACCTGTACGGGAGGTTCTATAACATACCTAAGAGGGAACGGAGAGAGAAGATAAGGCATCTCCTTGACATGGTGGGTCTTACTAACCGGGAGAACGACCTTGTCGCTACCTATTCGGGCGGGATGAGAAGGAGGCTTGAAATAGCAAGGGTGCTGGTGCACAAGCCTGAGATCCTCTTTCTTGATGAGCCTACTATCGGGCTGGACCCTCAGAGCAGGAGGGTTGTTTGGGAGTTTCTCAGTAAATTCATGGAAACAGATTCTTTGACCATATTCCTGAGCACTCATTATATGGAAGAGGCTGAAAACCTTTGTGACAGAGTGGCCATTATAGACAACGGCAAGATCATTGTCCTGGATTCTCCCGGAAAGCTTAAGTCCGAGCTCCCCGGGAATGACATTATATCTCTCACGTTCGCTGATGCCGGCAGGCCGGAAGGACTGCAGGATGCCGTAACTGCCCTGCCTTTCGTTCACAGAATAAAATGGGATGAAGAAGTGCTGCGTGTCTATGTCGACAGCGGAGCGCAGAATCTTCCGGCTCTCATGGACAGACTGAAGGAGCATGGAGCTGTCATCAGTTCAATCGGGATACAGGAGCAGACCCTCGAGGATGTGTTTATTCACTACACAGGGAAGTCAATACGTGAAGAAGAAGCAAAGAAAGTGAGCTTTCTGATCGGCGCCGGGGTGCCACAGAAACTTGGAAGATGACGAGACTTTTTGCGGTCATAGAACGGGACATTAAAAAATTCTGGCGCAACCCCGTTGTTGTTATCGTAAGTCTGGTCATGCCTGTTATTTATCTTGTAATCCTGGGAAACTCTTTTCAGGGTAAACTCAAGAACGTTCCTCTTGCCATTGTCAATCAGGACGCTGGAGAATTTTCAGCCCGTCTTGTCGACAACCTGAGGGCGATAGAAAAGGGCGCGAACAGGACTTTCAAAATACTGTTGCTGAGTGATCAGAAAGACGCGGTGGAGGGCGTGAGGACGGGGATATACAAGGCAGCGCTGATCATCCCTGCCGATTTTTCAAAGAGGATCATACTCAACAGGCGCCCCGAGACAGGACTGTTTCTGGACAATACTGAAGCTATTTCATCAGAGACCGTACGAAACTTTGTCACGGCAGCCATACGCGCTATCAGACTGGAATATGTGCCGATACGGGAAAATCCTGTAGATATCCAGATAAGAGACATTTATCTTTACCGGCTGATTGATTACTATCAGTCCCTTGTGCCGGGGGTAGTCATCATGGCGATCTTTCTCGGCACCATGACCGCAGGTGTATTCAACCTTGTTATGGACAGGTTCCTTGGGACCGATGAAAGCTACCTCCTGACTCCCATCACCAGGGTGGAGATCGTGTCAGGCCTTGTCGTGAGCGGGCTGATTATAACCACAATAACAGCTTCAGCCGTCTTCGCAGTGAGCATGCTTATCACGGGAATCCCTTTTTCCATGCAGATGGGCCAGTGGGTATCTCTCCTGATAATAATTGTACTTACCACCATGGCGCTTCTCAGCATGATGTTCGTTTTCCTCGGCAGGGCGAACCACCCGAGGATCGTGGGAGTCTTTAGCGGCTTTCTCAATGTAATTTTTTTCTTCCCGAGCGGAGCGGTCTATCCGCTGGAGAGCCTGCCGGGATGGCTTCAGGCGTTTTCAAAGATAAATCCTGAGGCATATGCGGTACATGCACTGAAATCCGTACTCTTCAAGGGCGCGGGGCTGATGGTTGTGAGATACGATATTCTCTTTCTGCTGGCCTTCACGGTTATCATGATGACTCTGGCGGTGTCGACATTCAAGAGGACTTTGTAAGATAAGGCTCTGCCAACCTATCAACCTTTCGGATCTCCTATCCCGGATTATTCATGGTGAACTCTGTTCCAATGGTAGCAACTGTTTCAACAAATACACACAAACCGTCATTCCCGCAAGCGAAGCGCGTCGGGAATCTTTCCGAAAAGCAGATTCCGGACAAGCCGGAATGACATCTTAGATATCACAAAGGCAAGCCTGTCCCAGGATTTCTATAATCGACAGAATTGTTTGCATTTTGTCTTTTCATTTTGCAGATGTAATCTTTCGATAAGA
>QZKC01000028.1 GCA_003599425.1 Nitrospiraceae bacterium
CAAAATAATTTTCTCTGTGAAAGATACAGGAATACCCTGAAACAAAAATGTAAAATGTCTTTTGTCGGTTAGAGAAATTCCGCAGCAGGCTGCCCTTTGTGCATGTAAAGATGTTAAATGAAATTTAAGATGTTTGGAGGTTAATAATATAACCCGAGGAGGCATTCATGAAACGAATCACCAGATATTTCTTTGAAGGACTTCTGCTACTGGTCCCGTTAGCGGCAACGCTCTATGTCGTATATGTCATATTTGTGAAAATTGACGGCACATTCAACAGCATTTTCAAATTTAAAATTCCCGGCACAGGGTTTCTGCTAACTATCTTAACTATAATCCTTGTGGGTTTTGTTTCATCGAACTTCCTGACAAAGAGACTGATGCGCATCATAGACGCCACATTCACAAGGCTGCCGTTTGTAAAAATGATCTATACTGCGGTCAGAGATCTCATGAACGCATTTGTCGGTGATAAAAAGAGCTTCAATAAGCCGGTACTTGTGTCAGTCTCACCTGACAAAAGCATCCAGCTCATTGGTTTTATGACACGTGAGGGGCTTGAGCACATTGGTCTTTCAGACAAGGTGGCGGTATATCTCCCTCAGTCTTATAATTTTGCAGGGAATGTTATCATCGTCTCACGTGAGCGGGTAACCCCTCTGTCTGCGTATAGCGGGGATGTCATGGCGTTTATCGTATCAGGCGGAGTAGCAGTTAAATAGTCGTATATACTTGTGTTGCAGATTCTTGTGATTGCATAAATTAAAAAGCAGATATGACGCACTCCGATATCTGACCGTGCGGCCATATCTGCTTTGTCTCATTGCCAACCTGGCAACTTTCAGCTCTTTCAGCCCTTTCATTTGCGGCATACCTTGCCAGGATATCCCCTGGAAACTTTTTTAAGGTTCCCCCAGAAGGCTGCCTCCTGCAAAAGGGCCTTTTTGCTTAAAGGCTTTTTCATCCTGTTTCACCTC
The DNA here is from genome assembly GCA_003599425.1 of Nitrospiraceae bacterium. Classification (GTDB taxonomy): domain Bacteria; phylum Nitrospirota; class Thermodesulfovibrionia; order UBA6902; family UBA6902; genus SURF-23. The sequence continues at coordinate 978 of QZKC01000028.1, forward strand.
CTTTCCAGTCTGGGTTGTCCAGACTTAATTTACTTGAGAATAAGTTAAATGATATCAGCTTTCATGAACCTGTCAAGCAAAAATCTAAAGTTGCCAACAGCTTGTAAAGGCAACGACAAGTATGATAAATTAGAAAAACTATAAGTTTTGTATAGATAAGATTAGTTTCCTGCTTTTCCGTAATGGATAAGAATCAATTGTTATATCAAAAGTAGAGGTTGAGTATGCCAGTATATGAATATAAGTGCATGAAATGCAATCAAACGTTTGAGATAATGCAAAAAATAACTGAACATCCCCTTTCTGTCTGCGCTGTGTGCGGCGGGGAAATGAAAAAACTCATCACCAGTACATCCTTTGTCCTTAAAGGAAACGGCTGGTATAAATCCGACTACCCGTCAACTGACAGAAAAAAAGCTATGGACGCTGAAAAACCTGCCGAACCTTCCAGGGAAACAAGCCCTGCGCCAAAAACCGAAACAAAAAGCGAGACAAAAAAGGAAGCTGTAAACGCTTAGTGGTTACTGTGCAAAACGGTTTTACCGAGATAAGGCCGCATGTCCATGTCCCGTATGACTCGCTGAAAAAATACCTCACTTTCATCAAGGCAGAGGGACTTTCTCTTGAGATCTATTTTGGTTCGAAAAAATTTGACCGTCTAACAAAGAATGATATCGTCGCCCTTAAAAAAAGCCTCGACCATAATCCCGAACTTTCGATCCACGCCCCGTTTATGGATTTGTCTCCAGGAGCTGTTGATCCTAAAGTACGGGACATAACGATGAAGAGATTTTCTGCAGTCCTGGATTTCGCTGAGATACTGAAACCGAGGGTAATTGTATTTCATTCAGGATATGACCGATGGAAATATGACAACCGGGTGGATATATGGCTTGAGGGAAGCCTTAAGACATGGAGGCCGCTTAATAAGAGGGCTGCCGATATAGGGATTACAATCGCTATAGAGAATATCTTCGAAGACGAGCCAGAAAATCTTCTCCTCCTTGCAAAGGAAATGAAATCGAAAAATTTCGGGTTATGCTTTGATACAGGCCATTTTAACCTTTTTTCAAAGTGTCCCCTTCCTGAATGGATCGGGTTGACAAAGCAGTATATCGCGGAACTGCACCTGCATGATAATCTGCGGCATGCAGACCATCATCTTGCTATTGGCGAAGGGGATTTTGATTTTCAAACCCTATTCACAGCACTTGAAGGAGTGGATTGTGTCTATACCCTTGAGGCACACACGATCAGAGAGGCAAAAATGAGCCTGGACAGATTGAAGTTCTTTCTTAAGAAATAATTTTTCCCAATGAAAAAGGAAATCCTTATTGACAGGAGATCTGATCTCGCCGGCCTCAACATCCTCGTGCTTGACGATGATCCCTCATCGTTAAGCATTATTGACAGAGAACTCAGGTCCCTCGGCGCACAGGTCTACCCCACATCAGACCCTCATGCCGTTGCTGATATATTGCCCCGGCAGCAGATCCATGTAATCCTGATCTCCCTGCTCCTTGCGAATGAAAAATCCCTCAACCTTGTAAAAGAATACAAATCAAAGCATCCCGGGACCCTTTTTTATCTGCTGACCGAACATGACTACGAATTTGTGGAACCTGTTGAGGAATCTGTCCGGCAGATCCTCGATGACTATTTCCGGAAACCGCTTGATATCGACAGGCTTGCCGCTTTGATCGGGTCCAGTTTCGGAAGGCCCAGCACCTCAACATCACTCTCAGTTATAGAACCTCTGAGTGCAAAGACAAAACCATATTTTATCTTCCGCTCATATCCCATGCGCCTGGCCCTTTCCAGTCTTCCCCAAATCGCGGCTTCAGACCAGACAGTCCTTATCTCAGGAGAGACAGGCACCGGCAAAGAGCTTATTGCGCGCGCAATTCACATGTTGAGCCCACGCTCAGAGGGCCCATTTGTCCCTATAAACTGCGGAGCGATTCCTGAGAGTCTTATTGAAAGCGAACTCTTCGGGCATGAGAAAGGCGCCTTCACCGGGGCGCTCAAAAGCAGAAAAGGAAAGTTCGAAACTGCGCACAACGGCACACTCTTCCTGGATGAAATCGGCGATATGCCGCTTATTCTTCAAATACGTCTCCTTCGGGTGCTTGAGGATAAAGAAGTCTACAGGATCGGCAGTGATAAAAAAATACCGGTCAATGTCAGGGTCATCACTGCAACACACATGGACCTTGAGAATTCAGTCAGGAATGGGCTTTTCAGGGAAGACCTCTACTATCGTTTAAATGTTCTCAGGATCCACCTCCCGCCATTACGGGACCGTGTTGATGACATCCCGATACTGGCGCTTCATTTCCTGGAAAGGGCCTTTGATGAAATGAGACGCGAAAAACCCTACCCCGCCTTCTCGCCTGAGACCATTCACCTCCTGCAGCAATATCCGTGGCAGGGGAATGTCAGGGAGCTCAGGAACATCATGACACGGGTTGCCACTTTGCTCCCATCTGATACAAAACGTATTTTCCCTTTTCATATATTGCCTCACCTCGGTGAAATGAAGCGGACCGAGAGACCCTCAGACAGCATGAAGTCCACATCAGGAATTCTCATCCCTGCCAATGCATCCCTTGCAGATGCAGAAGAAATACTGATACAGGAGGCCTTGAAAAAAACAGGGGGCAACCGCACAAGGGCGGCCAAACTGCTTGGGATCAGCATCAGGACGCTCAGAAGAAAGCTGAACATGAGATAGTCTTATTAATCTGAGATTTCATGTATAATTAACATTCACGATTACCTGGCAATTGTAGTGTTATACTATTCCAACTTAGGAGGCAGCAATGAAGAAAATAACGATGTTCACTCTGGTTATGATTTTTTGCATGGCAGCAGCATGTACTAAAAAAAGCGATGTGCAAAGTGTGTCTGTTGAATACAAGGCTGACAATATTTCGATGAAGGGGTATCTTGCATCTGATAATAAAATCAAAGGCAAAAGACCCGGTATACTTCTCATTCATGAGTGGTGGGGACAGGATGAACCCATTCGGAAGAGGGCCAAAATGCTCGCCAGCCTTGGATATACAGTCCTCGCTGTTGATATGTTCGGTGACGGAAAACAGGCAAAAGATGCGGAGGAAGCCGCGAAGTTTGCAAAAGAAATCTCTGAAGACATGGAAGTTAAAAAAGCCAGATTCAATGCTGCCATGAATTTATTAAAGCAGCAGGACACCGTTGACCCTGAACACATCGCTGCGATCGGGTACAGTTTCGGCGGTTATATAGCGCTGGAAATGGCACGGCAGGGAACCGATCTTGACGGGATAGTGACTTTTTATGGAGGATTGACAACAAAAGATCCAGCGCAGCCAAATGCCGTAAAAGCTAAGATACTGATATGCCAGGGGGATAAAGACTGGTATGTGCCACCCCATTACGTTACCGAGTTTACTCAGGAAATGAAACATGCAGGCGCTGATTTCAGGATTATTACCTATGAAGAAGCAGAACACGGATTTGCAAATCCTGAGGCTGCCTCATACAAGGATACCTTCAAGATGCATTATGAATACAATGAAAAAGCTGACAAGAAATCCTGGGAGGATGCGCAGGCTTTTCTGAAAGATATTTTCAGGAAATAAACTGCTGATAAACGTGTCCAGTTTCTTTACCATTAATATAAAGACCGGCTTTTAAATTTTTCTTACACAGATTATTCCTGAATAATACCGTAGAGTCGTGCCTGCTCTATAAGCTTATGCTATATGTGGGTAAAACTGCTTTTGTTATGTATGTTATCTCTGTTTTGCATGAACGTTCATGCAACAACAGATGATTCGCGTCCCGTTGCAAAAGCAATAGATACAGAACCATCCCCTCCTGCCGGGGATACGGTACTGGTATACCCCTATATTCAGCGCTGAATTGACCCACATTGTTTTCAATCCCTCATGGTATGTTCCAAAGAGCATCGCTGTCAGGGAAATATTGCCAAAGATCAAAAAAGAACCGGACTATGTGCATTCAGAGGGGTTTAAAGTTTACCTTATCACGGAAGGAGTCAGGAAAGAGGTTGATCCATCAACTATCGATTGGTCAGATGTCATTGAATATCTTACAGCATGGGTTGATGAAAGTAATATTCTCCATTTAAGGAACGATGTCTACGGAAGGGACAGGTAGCCATTGAAAACAGACTTTCATCGAACCACTTAATATTTATCATAAATGTGACGATAAGTTCCCATAAAGCTCTTTAGCATATTGTATGAACAAAATTGACTATATAAACCGGCAGCTTGATAAACTGTTTAAGGCCTGGCTGAAGAAGGCATCAATATGGGGAGCTGTGCTTTTTATATGTTTCAGCTTCCTTGACTATGTCAGCACCCCTGAAAACTTCAAAATATTTCTTGTGTACAGGATATGCATATCTGCAATCCTTCTGGCTATTTCATTCTTTGTGGAAAGGGCCTCGAATCCGAAGACATACAAGTCGCTTGCTTTATTCGCCATTATCGCATCCGCGGCTGCCATAGAACTCATGATCCTCAGGTTCGGAGGACATACATCTCCATATTATGCGGGAATGCTCCTTTTGGGGGTCTGTGTTCTGGGTTTCATCCCCATAACTTTTGTTTTCCATGTGGTTTCCGCGGTTTCAATTTATCTGATTTACATGCTCCCTATTATTCTGACAGAGAGGATAAGCGATTTCTCCACCTTCTTCATGGCAAATTTTTTCATAATATCTATTTTCTGTTCAGCACTGTTGATGAGATATCTGAGTGCGCGGGGCATTGTGACCGAGATCGGTCTCAAGTACGACCTCGAATTAACGGTCAAGGCATTACAAGAGAGCGAAGGAAAGTTCAGGTCTCTGGTAGATTCGACAGAAGATTCAATATATCTGATCAACAGGAATTACCAATATCTTTTTATTAACAGACAGCATTTATCAAGGATCGGGATATCAGGAAATGATTATATAGGCAGGGGATACGGCGAGCTGCACTCACCCATTGATACAAAGGCTTTCACCGCTATAGCTTCAGAGGTATTCGAAACCGGCAAGTCCATCCATAATGAATACATGAGCAAAAGGGATGGCAAATATTTCCTCCAGACTTTCAGCCCCGTTAATAATGAAAATGGGCAAACAATCGCTGTAACAATCATATCCAAAAACATCACTGAACGGAAAAAAATGGAGGAACAGCTCCGCTCACTGTCGCTGACCGATGAGCTCACCGGGCTTTATAACAGAAGGGGTGTATTCACCCTTGCTGAGCATGTATTAAGACAGGCTAACCGTAATAAAGAGGGGTTCTTCCTCCTTTATGCCGACCTCGACAACTTGAAAAAGATCAATGACACCTTTGGTCATCAGGAGGGGGATACTGTGCTCATTGATACTGCCAGCGTCTTCAGGAAAAGCTATCGTGATTCAGATATCATAGGTCGCATCGGCGGTGATGAATTCGTGATAATGCCGGTAGGCACATCTCATGATAATATCAAAACCATAATTGAACGTTTTCAGAAAGTCCTTCGGGATCATAATGCCGGATCCAGCATGGAGTACGATTTATCAATCAGCATAGGCGTTGTGTATTATGATCCCTTATCCCCCTGCTCGCTTTATGAACTGCTCTTCCATGCAGACAAGCAGATGTATGATCAGAAAAAACAGAAACAGGACATTTCATCCTGAAAAACTTCCTTTTCACCTACCCCTTTAACAACTCATCCAGTTTTTCGGTATCATAACCGATCACTACCCTCCCGTCGATCACAGTGATCGGAGTGGTCATAAATCCCATTTTCTTCATCTCTGATATCGCGGCCTGATCCTTCGCAATATCCCGCTCTGTGTACTGAACCCCCTTTTTTGAAAGAAACTCTTTCACTTTGGTGCAGAACATTCAACCCGACTGGCTGTAAACAATAATGCTCTTATCGCTCATGTTTCCCTCCGTTTCATGCAGGGAATCCCCGCTGTTTCCGGCTGCATTTTATTTATTATACTATCATCGTATCTCATTCATTGTGGATTTCAACCCTTTATATATTTTCCTATACCGGGAAGACTTAAACCTGTATAATTTACACATATGATGAAAAATTAAATATGACCCGGCAGGAATTCTCTTCATTAAGCCACCACATTCGTGAAAGGGTAGCGCTCAAATATACTGGACAACTGCTCCTTGTGCTCGCCGCACTGTACATGGTGGCACTCGCGGCGTCTCTTATCTTTGGAGAATATCTCATAACCGTACGGTATATTTTAATAATTTCCCTTCTTGCAGTTACGGTAAGCGCCCTGAACCTGCCAGATACAGCGCGTGTGATATGTTATTACCGCAGCGGCAAATTCGTGCTGGCTGACAGCAACAGCAAGCTGAAGGAAAAAGATGAGGTTATCGTCATTACCATGCGTGAAAATATATCAGCCCTCAAAGACCGTTGGGCTCCAAAGATAAATAACGGCAATTTGAAATAGACCTGCCACTTTTAGCCGGATAATTCACGAGCCACCTGTTTTGCAAGATCGGACAAGGTCTCGTCTCGCGCGCCGAAAATGATGCATGCCTCATACCCATGGATCTTTTCCAGGATCTCTTCTCTTTGAGCAACAGCCTCCACTGATCTCCCACTGAAGCGTATGCCTTCGGCAAGGTCAGCACTTGAAATGTCCCTGCCCGCTGTCCCCCCTGCATAATAGATCGGCAGGAGAACGAGATGGTCTGAATCCCGGAGATTCTCCGCAAAAGTTTCAATATATTCTTTCTTCATCAGTCTCGTCGACCCGAAACCATGGGGCTGGAATATATAACAGATCCTTTCTTTCATTGTTTTCACAGTCTTCATAAGCGACGATATCTTGTGAGGATTGTGTGCGTAATCATCGATCACGAGCCTGTTTCCGTCATTCAGGTGAACATCGAACCGCCTTTCGATCCCCTGGAATTCGTGCAGCACCTCTGCGAGCTCAGCGTGTGATATCCCGATTTCCGAAAGGAAAGCAATGCAGGAAAGCGCATTATAAAGATTGTACTCTCCGGGCAGAGACAGCGTGAATTTTGTATTACGCAGTGTAAAGTCAGTGCTGAAAGGCTTGAGGCTTACCGTATCAGGCCTGTATCGTGAGGGAGTGTACACAGAAAAGGTGACCGCATGTTCATGGGCTATTTCCCCTAAATTCGCATCATCGGAATTCAATATTATCTTCCCTGATGTATTTTCCATAAGCGTCTCGAACATCCTTGAGGTCTCATCCACCGTGTGATGGTCCAGGGCAAGATTAAGCAGTATGGTATGTTGCGGCCTGTAGTGTATGATAGTGCCGTCAGATTCACACGCCTCAATAACAAGATAGTCTGAATTGCCCGTGATCGTGTTGCCGGGATTGGAGGATGTTACAAACTGTTTTACCCTTCCCCCTCCGATTAAGTTCGGTTCACGTCCAAGCCTTTTCATCAAAAAAGCAAGCATACCCGATGTTGTAGATTTGCCGCTTGTTCCGGCAACAGCGATGGTACTGAACGACTGACTGATCTCCGCAAGGAATTCCGGCCGGGTCTTCATCTGGGTGCCAAGCAATCGTGCCTTCACGACTTCCGGCCTGTCAGGTTCCACCGCCGTGCTGAAGACTGCACAATCAACTGTACTATCTATTCCACTGCCATCCTGAGGTACGATACAGATCCCCTTTTTCTGAAACTTTTCTTTCAGGGGATGCCGCGGGTTTATGTCGAATGTCCTGTCAGAGCCGGAAACACTGTTGCCCCGATCAGCCATGAACACGGCAATAGCCGATACACCACTTCCCGCAATGCCGGAAAAAAATATTTTTAACGGTCTCACGCGCATAAACATATTGTAACTTACATTTTGTTAAGAATGGCAGAGAACGGGAAGACAGAACATTACGAACGATCCTTGATGAATTTACAGCTCAGTTTTAACAGGCGCTGCAGACTGCCAATTACAGCCTTTCATGATATTGCATGCAATATCATAAAAATTGGTGTACGCATATGATTCAGATTTTCTGAGGTTGCTGCTTAAAAAACCCGCCATATTATTGATCGACGCGTTCAGCACATTGTCAAACTGGACGATTCCCATATCTTCGATTTCAAGACCGAGGTAATTCTTTGCAACCGACTGAACAATGCGGCCCACATTCCTTTCCCGAACATTTCGGACCATATTGATGATCATTTTTATTTTGAGCTCATTGATGCAGTTGAGCAGTTTATCCTGATGCTCCCCTCCCAATGTCAGAAAGGCATCAAACAGCTTCCCTATTGAATCGATAGTCTCCCCTTCAGCCGGTGCACATGCCCTTTTAATGAGCTCAATTGCCTGTTCATCCTTTCCAAACACATCGTTAAGATGCCGGAACAGACTCGCCTTGATAAAACCATAGGCATTTTGTATCGACGTTATCTGAGGGGTGAGCACAACTATTTTATTCGGAGCATAGAGGAAAAAATCAACGGTTGTAAAAGAAGTCCCTGCGCCAAGGTCAAGAATAATGAAATCAGCATTAAGCTTTTTCATATTATTGAGGAGCCGGTTCTTCTGCGCATATTTGGGATTGGCCATCCCTAGAATATCATCAGCGCCGCAGATTATTTTCAGGTTATCCACAGGTGTGCTCATTATCACTTCTTCAAGACTTCCCACTTTTTTGCTTATAAAATCCGCAAGCGTATACTGGGGGTATTGTATACCTACAAGAGTATGCAGATTGCTGCCTCCAAGGTCCGCATCGAGAAGTATCACCTTATTGCCAAGTCTCGCAAGTGAGACGCCGGTCATTAAGGCAACAATGCTTTTGCCAACACCGCCTTTTCCCCCGCCTACTGCCCAAAACTTATTTTTTATCTCATCCATGTCCTCTTACCCCAGGTTACTGTTGTATTGTTCCCACAGATTCCACATCATGTTGTGATCTTTATTTCGCATGCCGATCAATTTTTCAATGACATCAAGCTGCCAACGCTCCAGATCCTGAAATTCAATGCCCATCTTGAAAGAAAAAGACCGGATATCAATTCGCTTCACCCATCTGATCAAGGCAAAAACAATGACCTTGTCGCTGTTAGGGATGCTGAGGGAGAGTTTGATCTTCGCATTACGCATCTCCTCGAGGTTGAACCTCCCGTATGTGTCATCGTACTGCAGGCATGCTCCGCTGACAGAGATATCTTTCAGATACCCCTTGAAATAAACATTATCAGCGCCTCGGGAGAATAATCTGAACTCAACTGGATAGGTAAATTCAGAGCGAAAAAACTTTCTCCTGTTTATTACAGATGTTTCATCACCGTCTGCAGCGCTGTTCTCTGCGTCATCTTCGTGATCGTTATAGTTATCGCTGCATTTATCCGGGGCGCCAATTTCTTCAGACGGCAATGTTTTTTCATCAGCAGAACTGGCTGCAACTTCACCGTTTGATCTGTTTTCAGGATCTTCGCTAAGCATAACAGTCTAATCGGCAGGCTTTAAAAAATCTTTAGTTTTGCAGTTCGCAGCAGGCACATCCTCACAACAATTCTGCAGCGCGCTCGGCAAGCGGAGACCGTGCCCCCTGCTTGAGGTTCAGATAGCAGAAATTCTCTTCGTTGATGAACTTGTTGATCAGATGCGACAGGCCGTTTGACGCCGCATCAAGGAACGGGGAATCTATCTGTTCGAGGTCACCGGTAAAAATTACTTTGGTCCCCTCTCCGCAGCGCGTAATGATGGTCTTGACATCAAGGGGTCTCAAGTTCTGCGCCTCATCAATGATAAGGAACCGCCTTGGCAGGCTCCTGCCTCTGATGTATGTAAGAGGTTCAATGTGAATGATGTCCGATTCCAGGAGGTAATCGGCGCTCCGGTAATCAACATCCTTTCCATCCCCGGGATCATGCGGAGTTCCCACAATAACATCGAGATTGTCGTATATAGGCTGCATCCAGGGGTTCAGTTTTTCCTTGACGTCGCCGGGTAGAAAACCAATGTCATTGCCAAGAGGAACGATTGGCCTTGCGACAACGACCTGTTCGAATTTCCTTGCATATTCAGAAGCTCCCCTCTGCGGAGATTTTGTGCAGAAATACAATCCTGCAGCGATGGCGAGCAGCGTCTTTCCCGTGCCTGCCCGTCCGGTAAGCGCAATTACCTGGATCCGGCTTGAAAGTAGTGCGTCGATGGCGCATTCCTGCTCCACATTTCTTGGGGAAATGTTCATGACCGAACGCTGCCGTCTTATGAGTTCCATGTTGTTTTCGCCGTAGACCCTGAATATTTTGTCTCCGGTCTTTAAATATCTTACAGACCTGATCCCATCTGTAGCAGCTTCCCCCTCTAATATGTTCCCATATTTCTGGAATACCGTTGTCTTGTCCTTGAGATAATCCTGTGTTACAAGACCCAGTGCATCTGCCTTGATCCTCACGGATGTATCCTTTGATACCAGTATGACAGGCATGGCATTACTGACACTATTTTTAAGAGCAACTGCAGTGGATATGATCCTGTTGTCGTTTGTAGACCGTGCAAGGTGCATATTCTCTTCGATCCTGACACGGAGAATTCCGCCGCTGGGCATTGCAACCCCCGCAGATAGATTGCCTTCCTCTCTGAAAGAATCGATCAGCCTCAGGGACTGGCGCGCAGAATAAGGGATTTCGCCATTGCCTTTCTTTAATTTGTCCAGCTCTTCAATAACAGTGATCGGCAAGATAACGTCATTGTCCTCAAAATGGAGGATTGCTTCCGGGTCGTGTATCAATACATTCGTATCGAGCACAAAGGTCTTTTTCATTTATAGCTCCTTCTTCAGAATATGCCTCACTAATATCTGCTTATCTTTTCGGACAAATGATTTAATTTATTGAACACCGAATGCTATCATATCTTACTATGGAGCGACTGCCTCTTCCCCTGCATCTTTCCGAAGACTTCATCAGGAAACATCTCGAAAGAGAGACGGGGAAAACCATATATCTATTAATTACGGATAATTCGACAAATATGCTTTCAATTAAATGGGAAGGGAAATCCCTGAATGTACGAATGCACAGGATCTTCCTTTCCGCTGGTAAAGAGGTGCTGCATGAGCTGGCTGATTTCATCAAAAAGCGGAATATCCGTACCCCGCAGATCAGAAAATTCATTAACGTTAATGCCTCTCACCTGCGGATGAACCCTCCGAAGAAGATAACGCTGCGTACAAAAGGATCATATTATGACCTGCTTGATATTTTCAATTCTCTGAACGAAGAATATTTTATGGGAAGGATCTCTTCCCCAATCACCTGGGGCCGGGCTACCTCAAAACATGCTGCAAGAAAAAGGACCCTCGGCAGTTACAGTCAACATACCGGACTGATACGGATAAACCCGATACTTGATACAGGAAAGGTCCCGCGTTACTTTCTTGAATTTATCGTATATCATGAAATGCTGCATGCTGAGATGGGCGTAGAAAATTCCATAGGGAGACGGTCTGTACACCCGCGGAAATTCCGGGAGCGTGAAAAACAGTTCACAAATTATGAAAAAGCCCTGGGGTGGGAAAAGAAGAGGTGGTGCTGATCTCGTTGTAAAACTCCCTCTCCGGCGGCCCCCCGCCCAATCCGAACCGTTGATAAAGCGATTCAGCAAAAAGATAATCGAGCTGCTCTGGAGAATCAGGATGGCATCCGAAGACCTTGTCCCAAACATCCCACCGTTCCATGCAGAGGTAAATGAGAATTTCTTTTGAAATATGTTGTTTTAAAGCGGCAAGGATATGCCTGTACATGGAGACCCTGAGCGGCTTTACATATCTCATCTTCGCATCATCTCCGAGCACTATTTCAGCGCAGGTGAGTCTGCTGTCAGGATAGTTGTTCTCCATCTTTCTCTTCATTTCAGGATTGAAACGCAGGCTCCCGATCGAAATCCATGCAACATTGTCCGGCGGCACGGCCTGAAAAACCTGTTGCACAAGTGCTTTGTATTCTGCCTGCCATCCTTCATGCAATATCATGGGGTCAAAATGAAGGCCTATCAGATACCCGGCCTGTGCCGTTCTGCTCATGGCTTGAAGCCTTTTCTCAAGCGTAGCAGTACGGTGCTCCTCGGTCCTGATAATATGTCGGGTATTCAGCGACCAGGAGACAACCGTTTTCCCCCTGTGGTCAACATCGATTATAGGATCGACACAGCAGGATTTTGTCTTAAGCTCAAGGACAGCGTTTTTTAATCCTGCAAATGCCAGAATTAGCTTTGCCGCCTGTCCTGTTTCTTCTTCCAGTGCAAGGCTGTCACCAAGCTCCCATGTTCCGATGCGAAAGAGCTTTTCAGGTTCACGCCCTATCCTGGCTCTCACCTCATCCATAAGCGCATCGACATCAGAGACTGACTTGGTCGCACCGTCATTCAGATAGTTCTGGAGAAAGCAGTAGGAACATTCAAAAGGGCAGTTATGCACAGACCTCAGCACCTGCACCAGACAGCAGATATATTTCCTGTTAAAAGTGGCGCATGTACCCATAGCTTCGCCTTTTTTCGGTATTACCCGGATCATCTGCTTGCCGTCTTTGTAGTCAAGCCTTCTGCTTTCCATTGATTTTAACTGCTCACAGGGCGAAGCCACTAAATATCCAGTCCGTGTCTTTTCATGAGCCGGTAGATTGTTTTTCTGTCTATCCCTGCATTCTGGGCCGCCCGCGATATGTTTCCATTAGCATCTTTCAGGAGGTCGGAAAAGTATTTCTTCTCGAATGATTCAAGCCATTTTCTCTTTGCTGATTTAAAGGGCAGGCTTTTTATCTGTTCGAGAGAAGCTGAATGATCCAGCATGTTTTCATGCAGGTCTGACTGCATGATGTATTGGCTGTCAGTGAGGGACGTGGCCCTTTCAATGACATTCTGAAGCTCCCGGATATTGCCCGGCCACTGATAACCTTGCAGGATCGCCATTGCCTCCCCGGATATGCCCCGGATGTCTTTCTTGTTCTTTCTCGAGAATTCGTGGACAAAATGGTTTGCCAGGAGTTCTATGTCTCCTTGTCTCTCACGCAAAGGCGGCATTTCGATCGTGATGACATTGAGCCTCCAGAAAAGGTCTTCTATAAATTTACCTTCTGCTATGGCCCTGTTCAGGTCGATATTTGTCGTAGATATTACCCTGAAATCGACATTGATCAGATCGCCTCCCCCGACCCTGCGGAATTGCTTCTCCTGAAGTACTCTCAGGAGTTTGGCCTGTATGGAAAGCTTGATTTTCCCTATCTCATCGAGGAAAAAGGTCCCTCCATCAGAGAGCTCGAAAAGTCCCGGCTTTGAGATATGGGCTCCGGTGAATGCGCCCTTTTCATGTCCGAACAATTCGCTTTCCAGGATGTTCTCGGAAAGGGAAACACAGTCAACCGGGACAAATGCCTTGTCCCTGCGGTTGCTGTTTATATGAATGCTTCTCGCGGTGAGCTCCTTGCCTGTTCCGCTTTCACCGTAAATCAGGATATTGGCATCAGTCCTGGCAACTTTATTGATGAGTTCGAATACTTTCCTGATTGCCATACTGCTTCCTATGATCCTGTCCATGCCATAAGTGGTCTCGATCTGTGTGCGAAGGTTTCTGTTTTCCTCTTCCAGTCTTTTCTGTTTTATTGCCCTATCAACAGTGACGATCAACTGATCCGCACTGAACGGCTTTGAGATAAAGTCGAAGGCACCCGCCTTCATCGCATCAACAGCAGACTGCACAGAAGAGTATGCGGTAAATACGATCACCAGTACTGAGGGATCGATCTCACGCAATTCCCTCAGTATAGCCATCCCGTCTTTTTTGGGCATCATTAAATCCGTCAATACCAGCGCCGGCCGCTCGGACGAAAATAACCGTCCCGCCTCCAGCGGGTTGCCGGTCGTAATACAGGTATAGTGGCTTCGTTCCAGGATACGTGAGCAGTTCTCGAGCATATCTGGTTCGTCATCGATGATCATGATTTTTTCATTTTTCATAATAAGCCTTCCTCACACATTTTTTTCAAAGGCAACAGTATTTCAAATGTAGTCCCCTCATCTTTATTACTGTGCACCTTGATCTGACCATGGTGGTCCTTGATTATTCCATAGGTTACCGAGAGCCCCAGTCCTGTCCCTTTCTTTTCCTGTTTTGTGGTAAAGAACGGTTCAAAGATTTTGTCCATATGCTCCTGGGGAATACCGGGGCCGTTGTCCGACACTGTAATGTGGACCATGCCATCACTGTCAGTGTATGACCGTATCTTTATATCGCCTCCATCCTGCAGCACATCCAGGGCGTTACTAAAGATATTAAAGAACACCTGCTGAAGCTGAGTGGAATTCCCGGAGATAGCAGGAAAGCTGTTGTCGACCACGCTGTCGATTTTAATGTCGTGCATCAAAAACTGTTTTTCAAAAAGCAGTAATGTCTCGGCAATGACTGAATTGATGTCAACGTCCCTGAATTCACCGGGGGACTTTCTTGAAAAAGTCAGCATGCCTTTTGTGATGGAAGCAATCCTGTTTGCATGTTTTTTTATGACATCGATATCCCTGAGCAGGGAATCAGGATAATGCCTCTCGGCAGCGTCCATGAGTATGCACTCTGCCCGTGATACGATGATGCCAATGGGATTATTGATTTCATGGGCGATATATCCTGCCAGCTTGCCCATGGAGGCCAGTTTTTCAGTCTGGACAAGCTGGTCCTGTGATTCCCGGAGTTTTTTTGTCCGCTCGTCAACCATATCTTCAAGCTTGACAGTATACTCCTTGAGTTCCTTTTCCCGCTGGTTCAGGGCCTGGGACATGTCGTTAAAGGAACCGGCAAGACGGCCGATTTCATCCTCGGTTGTTACAGGGATTAAATCGCCTGTCCCTCCCACGGTTATTCTGTCCATTGCCCCGGAAAGGTCCTGAATAGGTTTGATCACCATTTTATTGATAAAAAGGTTGAGAAACAGGCTCAGAAAAATGATCATCACCAGGGCAAAAATCAGATGGTGCAAAAAGGACTCCCTGAACATTGCCTCCAGTTTTACATAGGGTTCCACATAATGAAGCACGCCAATGATCATGCCTTCATGCCGTATGGGTACAGAAACATCTATTACTCTGACGCCTGAGTGCTCCATTTGTTCGACAGAATAGCTTGCCTTTCCTTTTAATACAGTTCTCATGCCTTCTTCCCTGTGACCGAGGGCCTCCTCCAGTTGGCGCCCTATCAGTTCGGACCTGGTGCTTGCCATGATAATACTTTCCTTGTTCACCACATGAATCTCATGAGGCGATATTTCAAATGGGTCGTGCTTCTCACCGGTCATGGGGTCTTTATACCGCAGAATGTTTTCTGCGTATTCTTCAAGGATTGCCTGGATCAGCATGGGGATCCTCACACTTTCAATGCTGTTTCTGATGGTAAAGGAGTTCTCTTTCATGTGAGTGACGATTTGATTGTAGAGAGATCTTTTATCCCTGCTATATTCGAAATAAAACAGAAGACTGACCAAAACAAAGATGATGATCGAGGTAATAAGAAACATCTTTCTTTGAAGGTTGTTGAAAAAAAGCATCATAAGGCTACTCGACCGCGGTATTACGGTAATTTATGGATATAACTTCACCTTATTACAAATCATGAATAATGTCAATAAAAGCGTTCTATAAATGTCCCACATTGGGACACTCATGTCTTTAAATAAATAAACTAAAAATCAATTAGTTATAAATTAAACCATGAATAATGGGGCACATTTTCCACGGTTTTAGAGTTAAATCTGCATTGACCGCAATGCTAAGCAATTATGTACGGCAAAGCCTTTCTATCTTGAAATCAATATTTTTTTCGTCAGTTACCGGAGACTCCTGAACCTGTGCAGCGGTTGTTTTCCCATAACGGCATAATTATTGCTCAATGATCATCATCATTTAACTTTGTGGTCTCTCATGCAAAACTCGATTCTCATAGTTGAAGATGAAAAAATTGTGCGTGAAGGTCTCGCACGGGCATTGTCCCGCACCTATAAAACATATCAGGCTGCGAACGGAAAAGAGGCGATAGAGATAATCAGCAGAATCCGTGAGATCAGGGTAATCGTAAGTGATCTGAAAATGCCGGAAGTGAACGGCCTTGAACTGCTTGAATATATCCAAAGAGAAAGGAAAGGAGTAAATGTGATATTTGTGACGGCTTTTTTTTCTTATGAATCAGCGGTCGATGCAATTAAAAAAGGCGCATTTGATTACTTAACTAAACCTGTTGATCTCAGGAAACTTGAGACAACGATACAAAATGCCATC
The DNA here is from genome assembly GCA_003599425.1 of Nitrospiraceae bacterium. Lineage (GTDB taxonomy): Bacteria > Nitrospirota > Thermodesulfovibrionia > UBA6902 > UBA6902 > SURF-23. The sequence continues at coordinate 17,277 of QZKC01000028.1, forward strand.
GCCGGCAGTCATACAACCGATGGCCTAACAAAACCTTAAAGGAGGAACACCATGAAAAAATTTTTACTTGTACTTTTGAGCATGGTCACTGTCGTAAGTCTTGCTGTTTCGGTCGATTCCAAAAAGAAAAAGACCGCGTATGAGGTCAAACAGGTGACCAACGGAGGGAGCATTGCCGGAAAGGCGCTGTTTGCCGGCGCAACTCCTCCCAAAGACGAAACCCTCACACTCACTTCGGAACAGAACCTGTGCGGGAATACCCTGCCTGCGCAAAAATATCTGATCAACGGGAAAAAAGAGATAAAAAATGTTGTTGTCTATATCGATGACATAGAATCCGGGAAGGCGATCCCCAAAGACAAGTCCCTGATCGACAATGTCAAATGCGCTTTTGAGCCCCACGTCAGTGTTGGATACAAGGGGAATGAAATCGACATCAGGAACAGCGACCCTGTCTTCCACAATGTGCATTCTTATATAAGTGGCAAGACCACATACAACCTTGGGCTTCCTGACAAGGGCTCAGTCGTGACCAAGGAGATGAAAAGGGACGGTGTGATGGAGGTCAAATGCGACTCTCATCCATGGATGCTCGGGTATGTATTCATCTCTGAACATCCGTACGCGGTGGCAACGAATGAAACAGGCGATTTCTCCATATCCGATGTCCCCCCCGGCACCTACGAAGTCAAGGCATGGCATGAAGGGTTTGGCGAGCTCAGCCTTGGACAGGTAACTGTAGAAGCAGGCAAGACAGCAAAGATCAACGCAAACTATAAATAACAGACTTCCCGCTCCGGGTCTAGGCAGGAGCCCGGAGCATTCACCCTTCAAGGAGGTGCCACTGTGGCTGAAGCGAGTACATCACGCGGAATATCAAAAGGCCTTGTCAAACTGACGGTGCTGCTGGGAATAAGCTTTGCGGCCTTTCTCATAATCAAACCTTTCGCCACTGAAGAATCCTACAGGGCCTTTCCAATGATCGGCAGCAGGTTATGGGTATGGATAATCGCACAACTGCATCTTAACTTTGCCGCCTTTGTCCTGGGAGTCCCCATATTTGCGGTTGCCATGGAATATCTTGGCTGGAAAAAAGGGGATGAACGGCTTGATAAGATCGCCCATGACTTTGCAAAGCTCTTCACCGTGGCATACACCATCACTGCCATATTCGGAACCGTCCTCCTGATAAGTCTTCCGATTCTCTATCCAAAATTTACGGAGCACATGATGAAGATACTTGGACCTACGTGGTGGGCCTACATTGCCGTCATGTATGCCGAGACAGTGATTGTCGCGTACTATTATTATTCCTGGGACAGGATGAAGTCCGACGGCAAGGGGAGACATGTCTTTCTCGGTCTCCTCGTCAACATAGCAGGAACTGCGCTGCTCCTGATCACCAGCTCATGGGTCGGTTACATGACCACGCCGGGTGGGGTCAATGAATCTACAGGCGAACTGGTCAGCCGGTGGCATGCGATCAAGACCCACATGTGGCTGCCCCTTTCCCTACACAGGCTGGTTGCCAATGTTGTGTTCGGTGCTTCCATCGGGGCTGCATATGCAGCATACCGGTTTATTACTTCCACCAGCCCGGAAGAGAAGGCATACTATGACTGGATGGGATATACCGCAGCCATGATCTCTATCGCCTTCTACTTTGTCCTTCCCGGGATCGGCTATCTTCTCGGCGTAGAGATCTACGCATTCAATGAACAGATGGGCATCCAGCTCATGGGAGGGTTCTTTGCCTGGCTCTGGGTTATGCAGGCGATATTAATGGGACTGATCCTCTTCTTTATCAATTATTATCTCTGGATTTCCCTCAACAAGATGCCGGGGGGAGAACGGTATTTCAAGTATGTGAAACTGCTCTATGTATTCACGTTCCTCGGCTGGGCGATCTGGCTGACGCCCCACAGTGTCGCAGTCAGCCTTGAAGAGGC